>JBBPYZ010000210.1:0-15619 GCA_038199465.1 Acidimicrobiales bacterium
CCCAGGGCAGCAAACGGCCCTGCCGGGCCATCAGCACGACCTGTTCGACCGTCACCGGGAACGACCAGCTGACCGATTCGACCTGGGGCACGTACCCGACCCGCAGCCCGGGGGCGCGCCCGACCGAGCCGCAGGCGGCGCGGACGCTGCCGACGATGGCCTTGAGCAGCGTGGTCTTCCCCGCGCCGGAGGGCCCGACGACGCCGACGAAGTCGCTCGGGCGCAGGACCAGGTCGAGGTCGACCACGACGGGGTTGCCGGCGTAGGCGAAGGTGGCCCGCTCCAGCCGCACCAGGGGCTCGGTCGCATCGCTCACTGGGGGTACGTGGCCTGGTCGGGGACGACATCGCCCACCTCGACGGCCTCCAGGGCCGCCGGGTCACCGCCCAGGCTGCGGACCATGGTGACGAAGTCGAGCCGGAGGAGGGCGAGCAGGGTGTGCTCCGGGGCGCCCGGCCGGCCCGGGAGGTCGTCGTCGCGCAGCTCGTCGACGTAGCGGACCCCCGCCTCTTTGCCGATGCGCTCCAGCACCGGGCTCGGGAAGACCTCCGAGCCGAAGATGGCCGGCACCTGCTCGGCCCGGACCTGGTCGATCAGGCGGGTCAGCTCCCGGGGCGTCGGGTCCTCGAAGTCGGAGACCTGGACGGCGCCGATGACGCTCCAGCCGTACTCCCGGGCGAAGTAGGCGTAGGCGTCGTGGTAGGTCAGCAGCTTGCGCCGCTCGGGGGGGAGCGTGGCGGTGGCCGTGCGCAGGGCGGCGTCAAAGGCGTCGACCCGGGCGGTGTAGGCCGCAGCGTTCGCCCGATAGGTGGCGGCACCCCCGGGGTCGCGGCGGATCATCGTGTCCCGCACGATCTCGGCGTAGCGCCGCACCAGCGGGGGGCTCGTCCACAGGTGGGGGTTGGGCTTGCCCCCCTCCCGCGGGAAGGAGAAGTCGTAGATGAGATCGGCCTCGGCCAGGGTCAGGCCGCCCAGCTCCACCGTCTCGGCCCCCGCCTTGCGGCTCCTGGTGGCCAGGTCGCGGGTCGGGTCCTCCAGCTTCAGGCCGTTGACGAACACCACGTCGGCCTCCGCCAGCACCCGGGCCGCGCTGGGGGGCGGCTCGAAGGTGTGGGAGTTGGTGCCCTCGGGGACGATCCCGGTGACCACGGCCCATTCGCCCACCACGTTGGCCACGATCGAGGTCAGGGGCGAGACGGTGGTGACCACCCGGAGGCGCCCGTCAGCGGCGGCGCCGCTCCCCCCCTGACCCCCGCAGGCGCTGGCGAGCAGCGCCAACGGCAGGGCGAGCAGGAGGATCCGCCAGCGGGAGACCATGCTGGACGAGGTTATTACGACCTGGTCGCATAAGCCCAGGCGCCGATGCGGCGGCGCCGCCCGGTGCTGGAGCCTTGCGCTCGGTGTCCCGGAGGAGCGGCCCCGGGCCGGGATCAGCGGTGCTGGGGCGCCGGTGGGTGCAGCAGGCCGAGGGCCGTGGCGAACCCGATGGCGGCGACCAGCCCGGTGGCAAGCGCCACGGGCAGCACCAGCGGACCGGGCGGGACACTCAGGAACGAGGCCACCACCGCGGCCATCGAACCGACGGGAGCAGCCACGCCGGCCCCGGCCCGCCAGGCCACCACCGAGAGCAGGCACAGGGCCGACACCACCAGCAGCATCGTCGTCACCATCCACCCACCTCCCCGTCGTCCATCACCAGCTCCTTCGGCAGGTCCTGTCCTGATCTGACGCCTTCAACCCCAGTTTCGTTCCGATATTTCGGGGATGGGGGCGATTTTTCCGGACACGGGTCGCGGCGCACGCTCCCGACGTGTGGTCGGATCGTCCGGTGCGAGTGGAAGCGGTGGAGCTGCGCCGGGTTCGGCTCCCCCTCGTGCGGCCGTTCGTCACCGCCGTCGCCTCCACCACGGCCCGCAGCTCGGTGCTGGTGCGGCTCCTCACCGACGGGGGCGAGGGCTGGGGCGAGTGCGTGGCCCTCGATGCGCCGCTCTACACCTCGGAGTACGTCGAGGCCGCCCACCACGCCCTGCGCGACCATCTGGTGCCGCGGCTGCTGGCGGCCGGTGCGGTGGCGGGCGGGGAGGTGGCGGGCGAGGAGGTGGCCCGGGTGCTGGGGCCGGTGCAGGGCCACCCGATGGCCAAGGCGGCGCTGGAGATGGCCGTGCTCGACGCCGAGCTTCGGGCCGCCGGCCGTTCGCTGGCCGCCCGCCTCGGCGGCACCCGCACCGAGGTGGACTGCGGCGTGGCCGTCGGGGAGGCGCCCTCGATCGGCGCCCTCCTCGACGAGGTGGCCGGCTACCTCGACGAGGGCTACCGGCGGATCAAGCTGAAGGTGCACCCCGGCGCCGACCTCGAGCCGGTGGCGGCCGTGCGGGACCGGTTCCCAGACGTGGCCCTCCAGGTCGACGCCAACGGCGCCTACTCGGTGGACCAGTGGCCCCTGCTGGCCGCCCTCGACCCGTTCGACCTGCTGCTGATCGAGCAGCCCGTGGCCGCCGACGACCTGCTCGGCGCCGCCGAGGTGGCCCGCCGCATCCGCACGCCCGTCTGCCTGGACGAGTCGATCACCTCGGCGGCGACGGCGGCCACCGCCCTGGCCCTCGGGGCCTGCACGGTGGTGAACATCAAGCCCGGCCGGGTCGGCGGCCTGCTCGAGGCCGTCCGGATCCACGACCTCTGCGTGGCCGCCGGCGTGCCCGTCTGGTGCGGCGGGATGCTGGAGACGGGCCTGGGCCGGGCCGCCAACCTGGCCCTCGCCGCCCTCCCCGGCTTCACCCTGCCCGCCGACCTCAGCGGCTCGTCCCGCTACTTCCCCCTCGACCTCACCGAGCCCTTCGTGCCCGTCGACGGCCGCCTCCGGGTGCCGACCGGCCCCGGCCTGGGCGTGACCCCGCTCCCCGAGGCGCTGGAGGAGCTGACGGTGTCGGTCGAGCTTCTCCGCCCGTGAGCCGGCGACCAGACGTGGTGGCGGACCCCTCTGTGCTTGCGCCAGCGGCCGTGCCATGCTGGCTAGCATGCATGCATGGCTAATGGTGGAGGGTCAGGCGGGCCGTGGCGCGGCGACGGCGGTCGGGTGCAGCTGAGCGTGCGGGTCCCGCCGGCCCTGCGTGATGCGGCCCGGCGCCGCGCTGAGGTGGTGGGCGTCCCGCTGCGGGACTTCATCCAGCAGGCGATCGAGGTTGCGGTGGCGCAGCCGCCGGTGGCGCCCGAGGAGGTTCGGGACCTACGAGCTCGCCTGGCTGACGCGCTCGATGCTGGGGAGTACGCCAACTACGTCGCATCGATCGATGATGCCGACCTCGCCGATCCGTGACTCCCACCCCCGACGTCGCCGTTGTCGATGACGGCGTCCTGGTCGGCATCCTCGCCGGTCAGCCAGCGCCGCTCATCGAGCAGGTCGATCGTGTCGTGACGACGTCGCTGTGGCACTACCGCCTCTGTCGAGCCGTGCTCGCCGACGCCGGCGGCCCCCTCGCTCGCCGGTTGGCCGGCGCCTCGACGGCCGCCCGGCTCTCGCTGTTGGCCTTGCCGGGGATCGACGTCCTCGGCCTGTCGACCCTCGCCGTTGATGCCGCCCGCTTCTCGGCCGTCTTGGTAGATGACCAGACGGTGCGCCTCAACGCCCTCGGGGCCGAGGCCGTCGCCGTCGTCATGGCGACCAGCGCCACGCTTGTGCTGGCGACGGAGAACCCGAACCTTCGCAGGGTGGTCAGCTCGCTCGGCGTCGATCTCGTTGTCCTCGACCGCTGAAGCAACCGTTGGGAGTGCCCACTTCTGGTCCTCCTGGCGATCGGAAGTGGGCACTCTCGGGCTGGCTGCCGGTCCTCTACTCTACGACGTCCCGAAGTCCGGGACGGTGAGCGAGCCGTCCTCGGCGAGCGGGAAGCCCGGGTTGTGGGCGATCTCCCAGGCGTGCCCGTCGGGATCGGTGAACACCCCTGCGTAGCCGCCGTAGAACGTCGTCGCCGGAGGCCGGGTGACCGTGGCCCCGGCGCGCTGCGCGGCGGCGATGACCTCGTCGACCTCGGTCGATGACCGAACGTTTTGGGCGAGGGCGATGCCGCCGAAGCCGCCACCTGGGGAGCCGCCGAGACCGCAGTCGACCGCCAGCTTCTCCCGATCCCACAGGACCAGCGCGATGCCGCCGGCCTGGAAGAACACGGTCCCCTCGACCTCCTGACCTCGCCACCCCAGCCGCTCATAGAACCCTCGGGAGCGCTCCAGATCGGCCACGCCGAGCGTGATCAGGCTCACCCGCTGCTCCATCGCCGAAGAACGTAGGGCTTTCCGTCACCGAGGGGGGTCGGCCAGTGACCGCCGCCAGTCCCGAGCCGGCTCACGCCGGCGAGCAGCTGCAACGCCTCCGCTGGCTGAGCGCCTGCCCGGCGAGGCGTGCCCCGGGGCGGTCCGCCGACCCTGCAGCGATACGATGAACGGCATGGACCAGTCGGTGGCTGTGGTGACCGAAGCGAATCTTCGGGCTCGGGCCATCGACGTGGCCCGAGCCTCCTGTCGGCTCGAGGGCCTGGAACTCGACCCGGCCGCCGTGGCCGTGACCGAGCGCTACGTGGCTGGCGAGCTGACCGGCGAGCAGCTCGTCGAGGAGATGATCCGCCTCCCGCTCTCGTGAGCGACGACCCGTACCTGATCGCCGGTACGGACATCCTCCGCAACATCAGGGGCATCACCGACCCGGCCGAGCTGGCCAAGTATGAAACTCGGGTGAGCACCGCCAGGATCGCCCAACTGGAGCGGGGTGAGGTCACCATCGCCGGCCGCTGGGATCTCCAGCACCTCCTCGACCATCACCGTGGGCCGGCAGAGAACGCGAGTGCTGGGGCGGCGACCGCTTCGGGGAGCCGCGCGGCCCGCCCGGCGAGCGGGGGGCAGAAGCTCGACCCGGTAGGAAGCGCCCGTCACCCAGCGGGCGGCAGTCGGAGCCGGCCGGGCGCGATGCCATGCTCTCCGCGTTCGATGGCGGCCAGCGACTCGGCGATCGCCGCCACCGACGCGGGGTCGGCGAGCACCTCCAGGGTCGTCTCCAGCCCCTCGAGATCGCCAACGGACAACAGGACCGCCTCCGGAGTCCCGATGCGGGTCAGGGTGAAACGCTCGTGCTGACCGTGGGCCAGGCGGGCCAGCTCGTTGAGCCGAGCCTTGGCCTCGCTGACCGAAAGGGTGGTCACGGGCCGAAAGGAGTTCCACGGGATCACCGGCCAGGAAGGTCGGTGGATGGGTCGGTGACCACGCTGAGGCGGACCAGCTTGGGCGAGGCTGCGGGCGGGGCTACGCCTCGTAGGCCAGCAGCGGCAGGCCCATCGACCGGCGGTCCGGGCGCTCCAGCCAGCTGGTGCCCGCGGCGCAGGCGGCCCGCCGGGGGCACCAGGTGCATCCTGGCCCCGGGGTCACTGCCGGCTCGGCCTGGGCCAGGACGGCGGCGGTGGCCAGCACCACCCCGACGGCACGCTCCACCAGGGCGGCGGTGACGTTGACGGACACCACCTCGCCCGAGGCCGGGTGGACCCGCACCACCCGCACCAGCCGGCCCCGAGGATCGCAGAGCAGGCCGGCCAGGGCGGTGAGGGCGTCGACCTCGGCCAGGCCCGGGCCCGAGGCCGAGCCCCCGGCCACCGTGACCGCCACCCGCCGGCCCTCCACGGCCACGGTGATGTCGCGCCTCCCGTGCACCACCAGGCCCGGTCCCGGGTCCCCGCGCTTGTGCGTTCCCGGCCGCCACCAGTCGTCGTCGAGGAAGCGCAGCTCGCGGCGGCCCACGAGGCGGAGGGGGAGCCAGGCCACCGCCTGCTCGGCCCAGCGTCGGGCGTGGGACAGCGCGACAGCCCGGGCCGGCGGCGTGAGCTGGGTCAGCCACGGGCCGGGGCTGCGGTCGCCGCCGTCGGCCATCAGGTCGGCCACCACGTCGTCGACCGCCTCCTCGATCGGCGTGGCCCCGCTGTCACCCCGCAGGTGGTGGGCCACCGCCCGCAGGCCGAGGGTGCGGGCGGCTGTGGCCGGCGTCCAGGCGAAGGCCTCCTCCGGGTCGGGAACCGCGGTTGCCGGGCACGTGGCCGCCGCCCGGACCCGGAAGGCGTCGACCAGGAGCTCGACCTCGGGAGCCAGGGTGGCGGCGCCTGCGGTGAGGCGGGCCATCGCCCCGTCGACGACCGCCCCGGGCAGGCGAGCCGGCAGATCGTCGAACAACGCGACCGCAGCCGGCACGAGGTGGCCGGGCAGGGCACGGCGCTCAGGGTGGTCCGGTTCGGGCGCCTGCCACCGATCAGGGCAGTGGGCCCGAACCATCCCGAGTCGCGAAGCAGGCGTGGCCCGGGTGGTCGGTGGGAGCGGGGTGGACCGGTTCGGGCCGGGCCCGGCGGGCACGGTCGACCGGATCGGTCCTTCGGCGCCGGTCACCGCGCCAGGTCCTCCTCGTCCTCGTCCTCATCGTCCGCCCTGTCGCCAAGCAGCGCGCCGCCGGCCAGGGCCACCTGTCGCACCCCGTCCGAGCAGCCGTCGAGCCTTGGGCACGACGGGCACAGCGGGTTGGCCGAGGGCCGGGGCGCCTCGCCTGCGGCCAGGCGGGTCAGCCGGGTGACGGCGTCAGCCACCCGCAGGGTCTCGCTCCACAGCAGGTCGGCCTCGATGTCGAGCGCCTCGAGGCGCCCGTCGCCCAGGCTCCACACCACACCCCGGAACGGCGCCACCCCCCAGCGCAGCCCCTCAAGCAGGGCGTAGAAGCGGAGGTCCTCGAGATGGGCGGCCCGGAAGCTGCCGCTCTTGGCCTCGCACACCAGCACCCCGGCCCGCCGTCGGGTGGGCCGGCCGATGGTGAGGTCCGGGCGCCCCGACAGCACCACCCGCCCGCCGGCCAGCGCCACCAGCACCCGTTCCTGGGTGCGCACGCCGGCGCCGGCGGGCAGCGCCGGCCAGCTGGCGACCAGCGTGGCGGTGGCGGCCGCCACCTCGGCCCGCACCTGGTCGCGCTCGGCCTCGGACAGGGCGGCAAGGTCGGCGTCGACCGGTTCGCCGTCGGCGGCGCAGGCGGCAACGGCGTCGGCCAGCGGGTCGCCCCCGACCCGGGCCGTGGTGGCGACCTGACGGAAGACGGCGTCGACCAGCCGACCCCGCACCACCGCCGGCACCGGGGGTTGCCCGGCGTCGGCCAGCCGGCGGCCGAGCCCGTCCAGATGACGAAGCTCGCAGCGGCGGACACCGGCCGCCGCCTCCTTGGTGACGCGGACGACCACGCCCTCGGGCACCGCCTCGGCCCACGCCGCCGCCGCCGCCTCCAGATAGGCGCGGGCGGCGGCGATCAACGCCCCGTCGGGGGCCGGGCGGCGCCCGGGATCGCCCCGCAGGACCCTCAGCACCTCGGCGCCCCTCACCCCGCTGAGGATGGCAAGCGGCCGTGACATCCAGCCCGCCGACCTGGTTCCCCAGCAGGTCATGGCTACCATCCGAACGATGGTCAGGGCTCCGCGTCGGTACGTCGCGCTCGCAATCGCGCTCGTGCTGGACGCGGTGACCACACCGCCGGTGGGCGCCGCCGAGGTCGACGTGGCCAAGGCCGAGGCCGCCGTGCGCGACGCGCAGCGCCAGGCGACCGCCGCCAACCGCGGCCTCCAGGGTGCCGAGGCCGCCCTCGACAACGCCGAGAACGACGTGGTGACGGGAGCCGCCGAGCTGGCCGCGGCCCGGGCCCGGCTCGAGGTGGCGTCGGCCGCCGTCAGATCCTCGGCCATACGCGAGTACACCGGCGGCCGGGCCCGGGCCTCCTTCGCCTCCGACGACATCGCCCAGATCACCCGGGGCCGGGCCTACCTGAACGTCGCCACCGGGGCCTCCACCAACCAGGTCGACCAGCTTCGGGCCGGCGCCTCCGACCTCGAAGCCCGGGAGAAGGCCCTGGCCCGGCGGTTGCGCACCCAGCGGGAGAAGCTGGCCGCCTTCCAGCGCCTCGAGAGCCAGCTGGCGTCCGGCCTCGACCGGCTCGGCAACGAGCTGGAGGCCGCCCGCCGTCGCGAGGCCGAGGCCAAGGCGGCCGCCGCCGTCGCCCAGGAGGCCGACCGGGCCCGGCTGGAAGCCCAGGCCAGCACCGCTGAGGACGCTCGCAAGCGGCTCGAGTCGGTGCGCAACCAGGAGGCCAGGTCAGCCCGGCCCCCGGCCGCCACCGCCGCCCCGGTGAACCGGGGCCCCTGGGTGTGCCCGGTGCAGGGCGGGGCCACCTTCACCAACGACTGGGGCTTCCCCCGCTCCGGCGGCCGACGCCACCAGGGCAACGACCTCTTCGCACCCCGGGGCACCCCGGTGGTGGCCAGCGTCGCCGGCACCTACCGCCGGTCCAGCAGCGGCCTCGGCGGCATCACCTACTACCTGAAGGGCAGCGACGGGAACACCTACTACGGCGCCCACATGGCCGGCTACGGATCGGTCGGGCCCGGTCCGGTGGCCCAGGGCGCCGTGCTCGGCTTCGTCGGGAACAGCGGCAATGCCCGGGGCACAAGCCCCCACCTGCACTTCGAGATCCAACCGGGCGGCGGCGGCGCCGTCAACCCGTTCCCCACGGTCTCCCGAGCGTGCTGAGCGTCCCGTCACCCGGGGGCGGCCTCGCCTGATGGGCCCCTCAACGCGACGGTCCGGCCCCATGCTCGGCACGCGACGAGGACCCATGCGACCTGTCGTCGTGGTCTTCCTCGTGCTCAGCGTGCTCGTCGTCGGCATCATCGTCCTCGGGGCCAACCACAGCTCGCCCGGTGAATCCCGCACCGAGGCCCGGGCTTACCTCGACAAGGTCCGGCCCTTCATAGAGCGCTCCTCGGCCACCGGCCGTGACCTCGCCTCGCTGCGGGAGGGGGCCGTCGACCTTGAGCGCGACCTCCTCGACCGCCAGCTGGCCCGGATCGAGATCGAGGCCGACAGCGCCCTGGCCGACACCCGCGGCGTCAGCTCCGCCTCCGGCGGGGCGCTGGCCCAGGACCTGCTGATCGGTTCCCTCGGAGGCCGCTCCTCGGCGGTCAAGGCGCTGCGGGGTGCCTTTGGCGTCGCCCTCGACGGCGCGGCCCCTGCCGTCACCGCCATCCAGGCGCTGGCCGAGGTGGGGAAGGACCTCGAGGCCACCGACGGGGCCTACCGCCTGTTCACCAGGAACCTCCCGCCCGGGAGCGACGCCCCCCCCGGGAGCCGCTGGGTGCCTGACGGCCAGGCCTGGTCGGTCCCGGTCCTGGGCACCTTCGTCACCGCCCTGCGCAACAGCTCGGTCCTGGCCCCCGTGCACGACCTCGCCGTGGTGGTCGCCACGCCCGACCCCGGTCCGGTGGGAGAGGAGTCAGGCAAGGTGCTGGTGCTGGCCCAGGTGCCCACCGTCCGCCTTCAGGTCGTGGTGGCCAACCAGGGGAACCAGGCCGAGCGGGGGGTGTCGGTCACCGCCAGGACCCAGCCCTTCGACGGTTCGCCCCCCTCCTCTGACCGCACCACCGTCGACCTCGAGCCCGGTCAGCACCGCGCCCTCGACGTCCTGAAGCTGACGCCTCCGGCGCCCGGGGGCACCTTCGCCATCATCGTGCGGGTCGGCGGCGTGAGCGACGGCAACCCCACCGACGACGAGTTCCCCGTGCGCCAGTACGTGCTGCGCTAGCACCCCTCCGCTCGCAGGCCCTAGCGTCCGGCGCAGGCTTTGGATCGGAGGCGGGGCAGTGGCGGTGGTGGTGGGAGGGGTCGAAGGTCAGCGCTTCGATGTCGTGGTGATCGGGTCGGGCTTCGGGGGGTCGGTCAGCGCCCACCGGCTGGCTGAGGGCGGCCGCTCGGTGT
Source organism: Acidimicrobiales bacterium (assembly GCA_038199465.1). Lineage (GTDB taxonomy): Bacteria > Actinomycetota > Acidimicrobiia > Acidimicrobiales > JAUJNH01 > JAUJNH01. The sequence continues at coordinate 9,805 of JBBPYZ010000210.1, forward strand.
GCGTGCTCGAGCGGGGAAAGGTCTACGCCCCCCACAGCTTCCCCCGGTCGCCCCTCGGGGTGGCCGACAACCTGTGGGATCCCAGCCAGGGGCTGCACGGCATGTTCGACGTGTGGTCATTCAAGGGCATCGACGCCCTGGTCAGCAGCGGCCTCGGCGGAGGGTCGCTGATCTACGCCAACGTGCTGCTCCGCAAGGACCCGTCGTGGTTCGTGCAGGACCACCCCTACCGGCCCGGCACCGAGCGGTGGGCCGTGCAGTACGACGACCTCGAGCGCCACTACACCGCGGTCGAGAAGTTTCTCGACGTGCAGACCCTCCCCTCCGGCACGGCGCACGACCTCAGCAAGACGCGGGCCATGCGCGACGCGGCGGCGTTCATGGGCCCGGGGGTCGAGTGGAAGCTGGCCCCTCTCGGGATCCGGTTTATGGACGCAGCCGGAAAAGGTCGGGTGGGGGGACCGCTTCCGGACGGCCTCTACCCAAACGTGCACGGCCCGGACGGCCGGCGCACCTGTCGCTTGTGCGGCGAGTGCGACATCGGCTGCAACGACGGCGCCAAGAGCACCCTCGACCACACCTACCTGTCGTCGGCCGCCAAGGCCGGAGCGGTCATCAGCGTCCGCTCCGAGGTGCGGGCCCTGCGCCGCAACGACGTCGGCTTCGAGGTCGACTTCGTGGTGCACCGGCCGGAGGACGCGGGCACGCCCACCGACACCGACGGGCTCGAGGTCGGCACCGTGCACGCCACGGAGGTGGTGCTGGCGGCCGGGACCCTGGGCTCCACCTTTCTGGCCCTGCGCAACCGCCGAACCCTCGGGCTGAGGAGCCCGGCGCTCGGCACCCGCTTCTGCGGCAACGGCGACCTGCTCGGCTTCATACTCGGGGCCAACCGGGCCCTGGAGGGCTCGCGTGGGCCGGTCATCACCTCCTACATCCGCTCACCCGACGCCGTCGACACCGGCAACCCCTCCGACCGGGGCAGCTACCTCGAAGATGCCGGGTACCCCGCCTTCCTCGAGTGGCTGGCCGAAGCCACCCAGGTGCGTGGCCTGGCCAGCCGGGCCGCCCGCTTCGCCTGGTCCCGGGTGCTCCAGCGGGTCACGGGCCGGCCCTCCACCAACGTGTCCGGCGCCCTGCGCGCCCTGCTCGGACCGAACGCCCTGTCCACCCACGCCCTGCCCGTCCTCGGGATGGGCCGCGACGTGCCCGACGGGCTCCTCTACCTGCGGGGCGGGTCGAGCACCGCCAAGCCGGTGCTCGACAGCACCTGGACCACCGCCACCTCGAAGGCCTACTTCGCCACCATTGAGCACCGCATGGAGCAGGTGGCCCAGGCGCTGTGCGGCCGCTACGAGCGCAACCCTCTCGGCCTGCTTCGCCGCGTCCTCACCGTCCACCCGCTCGGCGGACTGCCCATGGCTGACAATCCAAACGACGGTGTTGTCGACGGCCACGGCCGGGTGTTCGGCGTGCCCGGCCTCTACGTCGCCGACGGATCGGTGATGCCGGGGCCGGTCGGGGCCAACCCCTCCCTCACCATCGCCGCCTTCGCCGACCGCATGAGCGACTCGATGTTGCAGGCGTGATGGCCCCGGGCGGTGCCGCCGGTCGCCGGGATGTGGGCAAGGCCGTGCACTTCACCGAGGAGATGGCGGGCTTCGCCGCCCTCGGGGCCCCCGACTACGCCGCCGGCTACCACAACGGCAAGGTGGCGGGCGCCCGGCTCCGGTTCCACCTGACCATCGGCACCCACGACCTCGACGCCTTCCTGGCCGACCCGCAGCACCCGTGCGACGCCATCGGCTACGTGACCGCCCCGATCTTCGGGGGCGAGCACCTCCCGGTGGTGCGGGGCCGGTTCAACCTGTTCGCCCCAGGGGAGAGCGTCGGCCGGACGGTGATGCGCTACCGCCTGTGGTTCCTGGCCGGCGACGATGGCCGGCCGCTGACCCTGGTGGGCTTCAAGGACGTGGGCAACGACCCGGGCCTCGATGCCTGGCGCGACACCACGTGCCTGTTCACCCGCATCCTCGAAGGCCACGTCGAGCCGGAGGAGGACGACCTGGCCCCGGAGCTGGCCCGTGGGCTCATCCTGATCGAGCCGAGGATGTTCGCCCGTCAGCTCACGACGTTCCGGGGCCATCCGGTGGCGGTGGTGCGCTTCGGATTGATGTTCGCCCGCTCCCTGGCCACCGTCTACTGGCACCGCCCCCGTCCCCGGCCGCCCCGGTGAAGCCCCGCCGCCTGACGCGCAAGCCCCCGGTCCGCTGGCTGGCGCCGTCGGTCCTGCTGCGCACCGCGTTCCCCGTCTACTTCTCCGGCCTGTTCGCCCGCTTCAGCGACCGGCGCGAGGTGCAGGGCGTCGTGCCGCAAGGGCTCGTCTACAAGGCAACCGGAACAGAGCTGTGGGTCGATTACGTGGCTGATGTCGGGGACGGCTTCACCGCTACGGCCACCGTGGCCAGCCTGCTCGCTCCTGGCACGCTCACGGTCGAGGGGCACCCGACCGAGGCGGCCAGCCTGCTGGTGCTGGGGGGCGACGAGGTCTACCCCGTCGCCTCGATGAAGCAGTACGAGGACCGCTTCATCGGGCCTTACCAGGCGATCCTCCCCAACGCCGAGCCGCCTCGCAAAATGGTGGCCCTGCCCGGCAACCACGACTGGTACGACGGCCTCACCGCCTTCCTCCAGGTGTTCTGCAGTGGCCAATGGATCGGCGGCTGGAAGACCGTGCAACGCCGCAGCTACTTCGCCTGCCAGCTGCCCAACGGCTGGTGGCTGTGGGCCATCGACATCCAGTTCGACACCTACATCGACCAGCCCCAGCTGGACTACTTCCGGTCGATGGCCCAGAAGATCGTCAAGGAGGCCAAAAAGGCCGACAAGGCCGACGAGGACCCCGCCATCATCCTGTGCTGGGCCAAGCCCAGCTGGCTGGAAGCGGATCCTGCCGAAACCTCAGAGGACGGCAACGACGGCTGGGCCGAGGCCCGCCGGGTGCGGAAGGGCTACGAGACCCTCGACTGGTTCGAGCGCACGATCGTGCCGAAGATCGCCGAGGTCCGGGTGTCCCTCACCGGTGATGCCCACCATTACGCGCACTACGCCAGCGAGGACGGCCAGCACCGGTTCACCGCCGGCATCGGCGGCGCTTTCACCTCGGCGACCCACCACCTGGCCCCCAGCCACACCAAGCGGATCTGGTCGAAGGACCAGTACACCCTCAGCGAGTTCATCCAGGAAGCGGTGTACCCCTCCGTCGATGATTCCAAAGGGCTCCGAGGCGGCGTGCTGTCCCGCATCTATCGCAACGACGCCTTCCCCGCGCTTCCGGCCCTGGCCTACGCAGGGCTCGCGGCGCGGACCCGACCTGCGGTTGTCGTGGGCGTGGCCGCGGTTGTCATCGGCGCCACCATCGGCTTCTCCAAGCCTCCGAGCGTCGCCCACTGGTGGCGTGGCCTTCTGCACGGGGCGGCGCATGTGGCGGCAGGCTTGGGGGCGTCCCGGGTGATGGGGGAGCTGACGCCCAGCACTTGGTGGCGAGCCGCAGGGAACGCGGGGGTAGGGGCCGCGGTCGGGCCCTTCCTCTTCGCCGCGTACCTCTTGCTCGACGATCGAGCCGAGAAGCCGCTGAACACCAACGAGCTGTTCGCAGCGCAGGCCATCGAGGGGTACAAAGGCCTCCTGCGCCTCCATTTCAAGACTGACGGCGACCTCGACATCTTCCCGATCAAGGTCGAGAACGTCACCCGCTGGACTGGGACGGAGGGCAGCCCGGCCACCTCCGGGCACTACCACCTCACGCCGACCGACCCGCTTGTCGTCTCGCTCATCGGGCCCTCGTCCTGCTCTGGAGGGCCGCTCGGGCCCGTGGAGGGGTCTCGCGTGATCACGGTGACCAAGCGCGCGCCGAGAGCGGGGGCCTCGTGACCGATCCGCTCGAGACCACCGTCGTCCCGTTCACCGCGGGCGACGGCATGGCGCTGAACCTGCACCACGTGACCGGGCCCCACTCACCGACGCGGGGGCCGGTCCTGCTGGTGCACGGCGCCGGGGTGCGGGCCGACATCTTCCGCCCCCCCGGTCAGACCACGCTGGTCGACGTCCTCGTCGAGGAGGGCTACGACGTGTGGCTGGAGAGCTGGAGGGCCAGCATCGACCTCCCCCCGAACGAGTGGGATCTCGACCAGGCCGCCGTCCACGATCACCCCGCCGCCGTCGACGCCGTCCTGGCCCGCACCGGCGCCGACTCGGTGAAGGCGGTGGTCCACTGCCAGGGGTCGTCCAGCTTCGTGCTGTCGGCGGTGGCGGGCCTGCTGCCCAGGGTCGACACCATCGTGTCGAACGCCATGTCGCTGCACCCGGTGGTGTCGCCGCTGGCCCAGGTCAAGCTCCGCGTCGTCGTCCCCCAGTTCGCCAAGCTGATGCCCTTCGTCAGCCCCCGCTGGGGCCTCGATCCGCCGTCGGACTGGCGGGCCCGGGCCGTGGTCGCCTTCGTCCGGCTCACCCACCGCGAGTGCGATCACACCGTGTGCCGGATGGTGAGCTTCACCTACGGCGCCGGGTTCCCGGCCCTGTGGTCGCACGAGAACATCACCGACGCCACCCACGACTGGATCGATGGCGAGTTCGCCGAGGTGCCGTTCTCATTCTTCCTCCAGATGGGCCGCTCGGTGCGGCGGGGCCACCTGGTCACCAACGACGCCTTCCCGGAGCTCCCGGCTTCGGTAGTGGCCCAGCCGCCCCAGACCGACGCCCGCTTCGTGCTGCTGGCCGGCCACGACAACAAGTGCTTCCTGCCCGAGAGCCAGCAGCGCACCTTCGCCTTCCTCGACGGCCACCGCCCCGGCCACCACGCCCTGCACCTGCTGAAGGGCTACGGCCACCTCGACGTCCTGTTCGGGCGCAACGCCGCCCGAGACACCTACCCGGTGATCGTCGAGGCCCTGCAGTAGCTGACCACCCCGGAAGAGCTTCCGACGGAAGCGCTCGGACCATCGGGAGCCGCACCCAAACGGGTTCCGATCCGGCGAGGTCGTTGTTGTGGCGGGCGAAGGTGGCCTGGGGGGCTGGCGCCTCACGGGACTAGCCGGCAGCGTGTTTTGATCCGCAGCCGGCAGTGGCCACGTTCCGTAGGCTTCGCACCTCCCAGGGAAGGAGGGCCCGCGCCCGGTAGGCGCGGGGGCGCGCCAGAATCGGGACATGGCAGAACAGGTGGAGCGGGTCGAGAAGAGCGACGAGGAGTGGCGGGCCGAGCTGTCGCCGGAGGCGTACCAGGTGCTGCGGCAGGCGGGGACCGAGCGGGCGTGGAGCGGCGAGTACGTCGACTGGCACGGCGACGGCACGTTCTCGTGCCGGGCCTGCGGCAACCAGCTGTTCTCCTCGGCCACCAAGTTCGAGTCGGGGTCAGGCTGGCCCAGCTTCACCGAGCCGCTGTCGCCCGACGCCGTCGAGATGGTCGAGGACCGGGCTCACGGCATGCGGCGGGTCGAGGTCCGCTGCGCCCGCTGCAGCTCGCACCTCGGCCACGTGTTCCCCGACGGGCCGAAGCCCACCGGGCAGCGCTTCTGCATGAACTCGCTGTCCCTCAAGGTCGATGAGCAGCCGGCGCCCTAGCCCCGGTGTCGAAAGCGGCGGGGGCGCGGTACAGTGACCCTCACGTTTCGGCGCCTGAGGAGGCCATCTGATGTCTGACGAAACCCAGGCTCCCGGACGCACGGCGCTGCAGGCCATGTACTGGCGCAGCGAGATCCTCCAGGTGATGGTCTGGATGCGGGGCGAGGGGTTCGGCGAAGAGGTTGACACCAAGATC
>JBBPYZ010000211.1:0-2180 GCA_038199465.1 Acidimicrobiales bacterium
GTCACCGGTCATCGGGGGATGATCGGGTCGGTGGTGTTCCGGCGCCTGGCGGAGGCCGGTCACCAGGTGGTGGGCTTCGACCGGGCCGACGGCGACGACGTGCGGGACCGGGAGGCGGTGAGCCGGGCGGTGGACGGGTGCGACGGCGTGGTGCACCTGGCCGGGGTGGACGAGCCCTGGCCGGCCGAGGAAATCGTCGAGGTCAACGCCATCGGGAGCCAGCGGGTGCTGGAGGCGTGCCTGGTGTGGGGCGTGCCCCGCTGCGTGTACGCCAGCAGCGTCAACGCCCTCGGCATCTTCAAGGGCGAGGCCGCACCTGACTACCTGCCCATCGACGACCTGCACCCGGCCCGGCCCGGCACCCCGTACGGGTCCTCGAAGCGGGCGGTGGAACGGGTGGCCGAGATGATGTCGGCCGAGGGGCGGCTCAGCACCATCTGCCTCCGGCCCCCCGGCGTGCTCGATGACGCCATGGTGGACGACGTGGTGCGCCGCCGGGAGGCCGAGCCGGCGGCGGAGTACGAACCGATCTGGGAGTATGGCGCCTGGCTGCACGTGGAGGATCTGGCTTCGGCGGTGGCCGTTGCCCTGGTGGGCCCGCCGCCCCCGAACGGCCATGCCACCGTGCTACTGGCGGCCGCCGACGTGTCCTCGAACCGGTTCAGCGGGCCTGAGCTGGCCCGCCGGTTGCTCCGGTTGGACGAACCGGGCGGGGTGGCGTGGCGGGGCGGCCCTGAGTACGAGGTCGACCGGTGGCGGTCGCTGGTGGACACCAGCCGGGCCCGGGTCCTGCTCGACTGGCAGCCGACCCGTGGCTGGCCCCGCTGAGCCGATGAGCGGAGCGAGGAAGAGCGGCGGCCCCCCGTCGTGCACCTTCTGCCGGATCGTCGCCGGCGAGGTTCCGGCCCACGTGGTGCTCGACGACGAGGTGACCCTGGCCTTCCTGGACACTCGGCCGCTGTTCAAGGGCCATACCCTGCTGGTGCCCCGCGCCCATCACGAGACCCTGGGGGACCTGCCCGCCGACCTGGTGGAGCCGCTGTTCGGCCGGACCCAGCGCCTGGCCCGGGCCATGGAGGTCGGACTGGGGGCCGCCGGCACGTTCGTGGCCATGAACAACCGGATCAGCCAGAGCGTCGCCCACCTCCACGTCCACGTGGTGCCCCGCCGGCCCAGGGACGGCCTCCGGGGCTTCTTCTGGCCCCGGACCAAGTACGCCAGCGAGGGCGAAGCGGCCGACTACGCCCGTCAGCTTCGGGAGGCGGTGGCCGAGCTCAACTGAGACCGAGCAGGGGGAGGCAGGGGTCGAGGCCGTCGATGGTGACGTCGTCCCGCCGGCCCGGAGCCCACTGCTCCCGGGACAGGCGAAAGCGCAGGCAGCGGGCGGGCTGGCCCCGGCGCAACAGCACGGCGTCACCGCTTGGCTCGTAGCCCAGGCGGCGGGTCACCACTAGGGAGGCGGCGTTGTCCTCGAACGCCTCGGTCTCAGCCCGCTCGGCGCCGAGGCCGGCGAAGGCCAGGTGCAGCACCGCCGCCCGCATCCCGGTGCCGATTCCCCGACCCTGGTGGGCCAAGCCCACCCACGACCCGGTGGTGACGGTGCGGCGCCGGCGGAAGTCCTCGGCGTGCAGGCCCTGGGTCCCGACGCACCGGCCGGCCTCGAACACGGCGAACTCGAGGCGCCAGTTGTCGGCGGTGAGCTCCCCCCGGCACCGCCAGTGCCACTGCAGCACGTTGCGGGCCCGCTGGTCCGGATCGGTGTCGGTCCAGGGCACGAGGAACGGCATCTCGACCGGGTCGTGGACCCCGGCGGCGGCCAGGTCGGCCAGGGCGGCGAGATCACTGTCGGTGGGCAGCCGCAGCTCGAGCCGGGGCGTGCGGAGGGTCAGGTCGAACAGCGGCCAGCGGGACAGGCCCATGACCCACCGTCACACACCCGAGCCGGCGGCGGCCAGCCGGTTACGCCGTCTCGTCGATGGTGACCGAAGGTTCGCCCCCGGCCACGGTGAGGGTGGCGGGGAGCCCCATCAGGTCGAGCCCGTCCCGGCCCAGGGAGCGGGCGTGGACGGTGACCACGTCGCCCTTGCGGTCGCCGGCCAGGAGGGTGAGATCAAGGGTGACCGAGCCGTCCCCGCCGTCGGTGGCGTCCACCACCATCGCCTCGTCGGAGCCGTCGTCGA
>JBBPYZ010000212.1:0-4711 GCA_038199465.1 Acidimicrobiales bacterium
CCCCCGCCTGCCGACGTCGATGTGGTGCTGCCCGTGCTCAACGAGCGGGACGCCCTTCCCGGCCTGCTGGCCGCGCTGCCGGCCGGCCATCGGGCCATCGTGGTCGACAACGGCAGCACCGACGGCTCCGGCGACCTGGCCCGGTCCCTGGGGGCGGCCGTGGTGTCCGAGCCGCGCCGGGGCTTCGGGGCCGCCTGCTGCGCCGGCCTGACGGCGGCCACCGCTCCGGTGGTGGCGTTCAGCGACGCCGACGGCTCATTCGACCTGGGCCAGCTGCCGCTGGTCACCGGTCCGGTTCTGGCCGGCGCCGCCGACCTGGTGCTCGGGGCCCGCCGCCCCACCACCCGGGGTGCCTGGCCGCCGCACGCCCGCCTGGCCAACCGGGTGCTCACGCTCGAGCTCCGGCGCCGCACAGGGCTGCGCCTCAACGACCTCGGGCCCATGCGGGCTGCCTCCCGGGACGGCCTGCTCGGCCTGGACCTGGCCGACCGTCGCTCGGGGTGGCCGCTCGAGATGGTGCTGAAGGCCAGAGCCGCCGGCTGGCGCCTGCACGAGGTGGAGGTGGCCTACTCGCCCCGCATCGGACGCTCGAAGGTGACAGGCACGGTGCTGGGCACGGCCCGGGCCGTGAAGGACATGGCGGGGGCTCTGCGATGAGCCGACGACCGGGTGCCACCGTGGCCCTGGTGGTGGCCAAGGCCCCAGTGCCCGGCCGGGTGAAGACCCGCCTGTGCCCGCCCCTGTCGCCGGTCGAGGCGGCGGCGGTGGCCGAGGCCGCCCTGGCCGACACCCTGGAGGCGGTGCTGCGGTGCGGTGCCGACCGGTTCCTGCTCGCCCTCGACGGCGACCCGGGCTCCTGGCTGCCGCCCGGTTTCGAGGTGGTGGACCAACGGGGCGACGGGCTCGACCAGCGCCTGGCTGCGGCGTGGGAGGACGCCGGTGGCCCGGGGGTGCAGGTGGGCATGGACACCCCCCAGCTGCAGGCCGCCGACCTCGACCTGGCTCTCGCCCTCCTCGACGACCACGGCGCCGCCCTCGGCCTGGCCGACGACGGAGGCTGGTGGGCCGTCGCCCTGCGCCGGCCCGACCCGGTCTGCTTGCGGGGTGTGCCGATGAGCACCGCCCGGACCGGGGCGGCCCAACGGCGTCGGCTCCTCGACCTCGGCCTGTCAGTCGCCGACCTCCCCACCCTGCGCGACATCGACGAGATCGACGACCTCCGGGCCGTCGCCACCCGGCACCCGCACCTGCGGGTCAGCGCCGCCGCCTCCCCCATCCTCCCCGCAGGCACCCCATGACGGCCCTGGTACTGCGGGTCGAGGAGGGTGACCTGCTGAGCGACAGCGCCACCCGCTGGTTCGAGGCCGCCACCCCGGACGAGCGCAGCCTGCTCGCCCGCCTCCCGGGCCCGGTGCTCGACGTCGGCTGCGGGCCGGGCCGGCTGGTCGTGGCCCTCCTCGAGCTCGGGTGCCGGCCCTCGGAGTCGACAACGCCCCGGGCGCGGTGGCTGCCGCCCGGGCCCAGGGGGCGGCGGTGCTGGCCCGCTCGGTGTTCGACCGGGATCGGGCCCGCCTGGAGCGGGGCTCGGAGGTGGGCGGCTGGTGCCCGTGGGCGGTGGTGGGGCCCGACGCCCTGCCGGCTCTGGCCCGGGCGTCCGGCCTGGTCCACCGGGCCATCCGCCAGGTCGACGGCCGCCCGTTCGGGCTGCTGGCCCGGCCCCTCCATGCAGCCGCCTGATCGCCGCCTGACTCGGCATCGCCTTGGCCGTCACGTCCAGCATCTGCTTCCTCACCGTCCGGAGCCGCCCCGGTCGTGTGAAGCCCACCGGGCCGGTGCCGCTGGGGCCGCCGACCTCGCCTAGGTTGGGGCCCGTGGCCAGCGGGCGGATGCGCCTCCGCCGGCGGGTTCAGCTGCTCGTCCTGGCCTTCGTCGCTCTCATCGGGCTCGACGTGGCCTTCGCCGTGCGCCTCACCGTCGTGCGAGACAGCACCGCCGAGGTGGTCGACAAGCGCATGAACCCGGCCCAGGCCTCGGTGGCCAACCTGCTGAACGCCTTCATCACCCAGGAGACGGGCCAGCGGGGCTACATCATCACCGGCCGCCCCGAACCCCTCGCGGTCTACGTCAACGGGCGCGGCGCCGCGGCCCGGGCCCTCGAGGAGCTGCGCAACCTGCTGGCCACCGAACCGGCGCTCCTCTCCGGCGTCGAGGCCAGCCAGGATGCCATCACCCAGTGGCAGCAGCAGGTGGCCGAGCCCGAGATCGCGGCCAAGCGCAACGGGCGGATCGGCGAGGCCGAGGCCCTGGTCGAGGCCGAGGACACCCTCCGGCTGTTCGACCAGGCCACCAGCCGCATCGACGAGGTCCGCCGGGGTGTGAACACCGAGCTGACCAAGGCTGAGCAGGATCGCGACCACGCCCGCTCCCTCACCACCCGGGTGCTGGTGGCCTCCCTGGTCATCGGCCTGGGCATCGCCGTAGTGACCCGCATCATGGTCACCCGGTGGTTCACCTCGCCCCTCGAGGACCTCCGCCGGAGCGTGGCCCAGGTGGCCGGAGGCGATCTCGACCACGTCATCGAGGGGGTGGGGCCACCCGAGCTGGAGGAGGTGGCCGTCGGGGTCGAGGCCATGCGCCGGCGCATCCTCACCGAGCTGGACGACGCCGACCGGGCCCGGGGGGCGCTGGCCCGCCGCGGTCTGGTCGTCCTCACCCTGCGCGACGAGCTGGCGGCCTCCAAGGTGCCCCTGGCCGCCGGGTGGTCGGTGGCCGGCCGCTTCGAGCCGGCCGAGGGGATCATCGCCGGAGACTGGTGGGACGTGGTCGACCTAGGCGACGGCCGCACCGCCCTCGCTCTGGTCGACGTGGCGGGTCACGGCGCCGCCACCGGCGTCTACGCCCTGCGCACCAAGCAGCTGGTGATGGCCGCCCTGCGGGAGGGCCTCGGCCCGGCGGCGGTGTGGTCGTGGGTGCAGCGGGCCATGGGCGACACGGGCGAGCAGTTCCTGACCGGCGCTCTGGTCGTTCTGGACCCCACCACCGGCCGCTGCCGGTGGTCTTCGGCCGGCCACCCCGACCTGCTGCTCGCCAACCCGGGCGACGACATCATCCGGCTCGAGGCCAGCGGCCCGATCTGTGGCCCCATCCCCGGCCCCTGGGACGAGGAGGAGGCCGTGGTGGAGCCCGGCGGCTTCCTCATCGCCTTCAGCGACGGCCTGATCGAGCCCCGCAGCGCCGCGGGCGAGGAGTTCGGCCTCGACCGTGTCGCTGCGGTCGTCAGGGCATCCTCCGCCGGCAGCGCCGACGTCGTCGCCGACGCCTGCATCGCCGCCTCCCGCCGCCACGCCGCCAGCCGCTTCAACGACGACGTCACCCTGGTCGTCCTCGGCCGCACCCGCTGACCCAGCGGCTACGCTGAGCCAGCCCAAGGGCGGCGTGGCCGAGTGGTTTAGGCAAGGGCCTGCAAAGCCCTGTACCTGGGTTCGATTCCCAGCGCCGCCTCCAAGAACGTCCGGGTCAGAGGCACTTTTTACCAAAACGTTTCAGAGTTTCGGTGGCGCCATCCCATATCTGTCCCATATCTCGGGCTCGCATGACGTAGCCTTTCGGTGTGGCCCACCGGAGCCGGTACGGCAGCGGATCGATCCGCCCCAAGGGTGAGGGGCGCTGGGAGCTGCGGGTCTCCGCCGGCCGGGACCCGGCCACCGGCCGGAGCCGGTACGTCAGTAGCACCGTCCGGGGGTCCAAGCGGGAGGCCGAGGCCGCGCTGGCCGGCCTCCTCGTCGGTGTGACCCAGGGCCGCGACCTCCTGACCACCGACGCCACCGTCCGTGACCTGGTCGAGCAGTGGCTCGACCTCCGCCGGGAGACGCTCTCGGTCACCACCTACGAGGCCTACCTGGCCAAGGCCCGCTTCCGGCTCCTCCCGGCACTCGGCCACGTCCCCGTTCGGAAGCTCGGCGTCCGGGACATCGATGCCCTCTACCGGACGCTCTCCCGCGACGTGGGCCTGGCCGCCTCGACCGTGCGCCAGATCCACAACATCCTGACCGGCTCCCTCGACCAGGCCGTCCGCTGGGGTTGGCGCGCCGACAACCCGGCCAAGCTGGCGACCCTCCCGTCGATCCGGGCGGCCGAGGTCCGGCCCCCCTCCCCCGCCGACGTGGTCGCTGCCATCGCCATGGCCGACCTCGAGCTCGCCACCTTCCTCCGTCTCTCCGCGTCGGTCGGCGGCCGGCGGGGCGAGGTGTCGGCCCTTCGGTGGACGAACATCGACCTCGTGGCCGGCGAGCTGGTCATCGCCAAGGCCCTGGTCGAGAAGGCCGACCGGACGATCATCGAGAAGGACACCAAAACCCACCAGGCCCGCCGCGTCGCCATCGACGACGGCACGGTCGCCGCCCTCCGGGCATGGCGAGCCGAGGTCGAACGCCGGGCCGACATCGTGGGTGTCTCCCTCCGAACCGACGGCTTCGTGTTCGGTCCCACCGCCGACGGCTCGGCCCCGTGGCGCCCCTTCCACTGGACCAGCGCCTGGCGGCGCCTCCGGGAGAAGGCCGGCATCGACCCACGGGTTCGCCTTCACGATCTGCGCCACTTCGCGGCAACCCGCCTCCTCGACGCCGGCATCCCCGTCAAGACGGTCAGCGGCCGTCTGGGCCACGCTCGCCCGGCGACGACGCTCAACGTGTACGCCCACTTCATTCCGGCC
>JBBPYZ010000213.1:0-7608 GCA_038199465.1 Acidimicrobiales bacterium
CAGCCGCTCCTCCACCTCCCAGCGGGCCAGCTGCTGGGTGTCCTCGTCGACCCGGCCCACCTTGGTCAGGGCCACTATGCCCCGGTTCACGCCCAGCAGCTCGAGGATGCGCAGGTGATCCTCGGTCTGCGGCTTCCAGCCCTCGGTGGCGGCTACCACGAACCGACAGGCATCCACTGCGCCGACGCGGGCCAGCATGTTGGGCAGGAAGCGCACGTGTCCGGGCACGTCGACCAGCTCGAGACGGACGCCCCCGAGGTCGGTGGCGGCGAAGCCCAGGTCGATGGTCAGGCCGCGCGCCTTTTCCTCGGCCCAGCGGTCCGGGTCGGTGCCGGTCAGGGCCAGCACGAGGGTCGATTTGCCGTGGTCGACGTGGCCGGCGGTGGCGACGACGGGCACGCCCCCAGCATGGCCCCGCCCGTGGCCCTAGTCACTGGGTCGGCGCCCGGGCCCTCCCCGGTCAGGAGGTAGCCGACCCCAACGGGAGCCAACCGGTTGCCTGCTCAGGTCAGCAGCCCAGAGACCCCGGGGGCCTCGCCGTGACTCGGGAAGATCGAGCGAATCTTCGCATCAGATCGGGTCGGTGAGGGCGGCGACGTCGAGCCTGACGGCGACCGGCTCGGCGGTCTGGACGACCGGTCCTTCAACGAGCAGCCGATAGCTCCCGCCGTCAAGGACGTAGCAGGCGACGACGCCGGCGGGCAGGTCGAGGATCCAGTAGTGGCCGATGCCGGCGGCGGCGTAGACACCGAGCTTGGTGATGCGGTCATGGACGGTTGATCCGGGTGAGACGATCTCGACCACGAGGGCCACGGGCAAGGCCAGCCGCTTCCCGGACCGGCCTCGTTCCACCACGACGAGGTCAGGTTGCACGCGTTGGCCTCCCGGCAGATCGACGTCGACGGGGGCGTCGAAGACCTCCATGTCCGGCCAGATCGCCTCAAGCTTGGACTGCAGGCGCCGTGACGCCCGCTGATGGCCGAGATCGGGAGCGGGGGTCATCACGATGGCGCCTCCGATCAGCTCGTAGCGGCGCCCGTCGTCGGGCATGGCGTCAAGGTCCTCAATGGTAAGCCCGACAAAGGTCACAGCGGGTACCTCCCCGGCCGTCGGCGACACGTTTGCCTCGCCAAGGTTACCGGCCGAGGTGGAGCGTGGTCACCGACGCTAGGTTCAACCCATGTTGAAATCGCAGGATCTGCTGGTGGAGGTGGCCGAGGGCCTGGTGCCCGACCTGGCCGCCGGGGCCGCCCGGGTGGAGCGCGAGGGGGTCCAGCGGGCGACGCTCGATCGGCTGGCCGCCGCCGGCCTGTACGGCATCCAGGGACCCGAGTGGGCCGGCGGCAGCGAGGCGACAGGCGCCACCTACCGTCGGGTGGCCGAGCTGCTGTCCGGCGCGGATGCCAACACCTGGCTGGTGTGGTTCCAGCACCATCCCGTGGTGCGCATGGTGGCGGGCAGCGAGAACGACACCCTGAAGGGCCTCCTCCCCGACCTGTGCTCGGGCGAGGCCCGGGCCGGGGTCGCCTTCTCCCACCTGCGCAGCTCGGTCCCCTCGATCAGGGCCCGAACCGACCCCGGCGGCTGGAAGCTGAGCGGCCACCAGCCCTGGTGCACCGGCTGGGGCCTCATCGACGTGGTGCTGGTGGGCGCCGTCACCGACGACGACCAGGTGATGCTGGCGCTGGTGCCGGCGGTCGAGAGCGCCGCCATGCGGCCTACCGCCGAGCTCAGCCTGATGGCCATGAACGGCACCCGCACCGTCGCCCTCGACCTCGGCGAGCTGGCCGTCACGCCCGAACAGGTCGTCCTCCTCGCCCCCCGCCCGGAGTGGATCGCCGGCGACGCCATGCGGGCCGCCAACGTCCAGCCCTCGGCTGTGGGCATTGCCCTGGCCGCCCTCGAGGTCCTGCGGGAGCGGGCGCCCGAGCAGGCGGCGCTGCTCGGCGCCCGGCTCAACGAGTTGCGGGAACGGGCTTACGAGCTGTCCGACGTGCCCCCCACGGCCGAGGACATCGAGGAGCGCCTCCGCCTCACCGCCGGCCTGCTCCTCATCGGGGTCGAGATCACCTCGACGCTGGTCGTCAGCCTCGGCGGCTCGGCCCTGGCCACCTCCCAGCCGGCGCAGCGCTGGGCTCGCGAGGCCACCTTCCACCTGGTCTTCGCCCAGACCTCCGACCTGCGCAGGGCCGTCCTCAGCACCACCGCCGCCTGAACCTTTCAGGACGGTCGAGGCGGGTCACCCACCGCCGTTGCCAGAGCGTCTCCGCGGCCCGCCTGTCGTAGCGGGCGCGCACCCAGGCCACCGCCTCGGGGCTCGGTACCCCGGCCAGCACGGCGATCGCCGCCAGCGCCGTGCCCGTCCGGCCGACACCGCCTCGGCAGGCCACCTCCACCCGCTCGGTCGCGGCGCGCTCGTAGGCCTCCCGCAGCGCGGCGACCGCATCCTCGGTCGATGCCGGCGTGCGGAGGTCGGGCCAGCGCACCCACCGGTGCTCCCAGTCGAAGGGCCCCGGGTCACGGCCCAGGAGATAGATGCCGAGCTGCGGTTCCAGGCCCTCGGGCCGCGGCTGTCGCAGCCCTCGACCCCGGATCCTGCGGCCGTCCGGCAGCTCCAGCACCCCCGGCCCGACGCGCCAGGGGGTCACGGCGACGAGCCACAGTCGACCGCCACCTTCAATGCCTGGCACACCTGGCGCATGCGGTCGTCGCTCAGGCGGCCGATGCGGTCAACGAGCGTGGCAACCGAGACGTTCTCGATCGAATCGAGGTTGACGGCGCTGCGCTGTCCGATCGGGTCGTCGCTTGTCTCGAGGACGACCTCGCTGGCCAGCCCCCGCACCGTCGTGGTGCAGGGGCCGATGAGGCAGCGCCGCATCCGCGGGATCGCCGCGTCCCTGGAGAGGACGACAACCGGGCGCCGGGCGAGGTGAGGCAGTTCGCACCACCACAGCTCTCCCCGCTGCGGTGCCTGCCTCACGAGGCTCCAGCGGCGTCGCTGAACGAGGCGAGGTCACCCCAGGCGTCGGGCTCGTGGAGGGGGTGATCGTCGTAGGCGGCGTAGCCGGCATCGATCTCGGTCGCCCGGTGGCGGGCGAGCAACGACTGGAGCGCCTCGTCGAGCAGGGCGGCGTCGGTCCCGCCGGCCCGCAGGTGCCTCGCCTCCTGCAGGAGGAGCTCGTCAACCGTTGTGCTCACGCGAACCCGTGCCATGCCAGGATTGTGGCATAGTTCCGCCACGTTCGGCGGCGCACCCCTCGAGTGCTGCGCCGTCACGTCTGGCTGCCGTCCCGTCGTTCGGCGTGATGCGGCCCGGATCCGGCATGCCCGTGGCTACCATCGCAACCGTGCGGGTGGTCTTCCTCGAAGCCCCGGAGCATCTCCTCGCCGAGCGTGAACGCCTCGGCCTCGACGGTCGCGACGAGATGTGGGAGGGCGAGCTGCACATGGTCCCGCCGCCGAGCTTCGGCCACCAGCGCAGGGAGGCCCGCCTCCTCCGAGCACTTGGCCCGGTCGCCGATGAGGCGGGGCTGGAGGTGGTGGCGGAGGCCGGCCTCTACCAAGGCTCGACGTCGTGGCGTGTGCCCGACCTGGTGGTGCTCCGGCCCGAGCAGGCGACCCACCGGGGTGTCGAGGGCGGTGCGGTGCTCGTCGTCGAGATCCGTTCGCCGGGCGACGAGACCGACACCAAGTCGCCCTTCTATGCCCAATTCGGGGTGGAGGAGCTGCTGATCGTCGAGCGGGACAGCGCGGCGGTCACACTGCTCCGGCCTACCGACGGCGAGTTCCGCCCGGTGCCTCCCGATGAGGACGGCTGGGTGCGGTGCGCCTTGGGGGTCGCCTTGCGTCGGGCCGACGGGTCGGTTCTCGAGGTGCGACTTCCGGACGGCACGATCCACCGCTGCTGAAGCATCGCTGCAGACCATCACAGGTGCAGACCGTGCCAGGAAGCCCGGGTCAGCGGCCGACCAGGGGGGCCAGCGCCGCCTTTATGACGTCGTCGTCGGCGGGGTCGACGGTGCGGAGGTCGCAGATGGTGCGGCCGGCCTCGACCCGGGCCATCACCGGCGGGTGGTGGCGGCGCAGGGCGGCGGCCAGGTCGCCGTCGAGGGCCACCCCGGCGCTCGGCACCTCCTGGCCGGGCACGCTGCCCCCGCCGGGCACAGCGACGGTGTCCACCACCGCACCGACGCCGAGGGCGGCGGCCCGGCCACGCAGCTCACCGACCGGGATGAGCGCCATGCGCCAGAACGGGACCGCGGTGGCCACATCGCGGCGGAGGTAGGCGAGCAGCACCTCCGACAGGGCCTGGAGGACCAGGCCGCCGGGGCGCAGGGCCCGGGCCAACGGGTGGCGGGCGCAGGCCTCGACCAGGTGGCGCCGGCCGGCGATCACCCCGGCCTGGGGGCCGCCCAGGAGCTTGTCGCAGGAGAAGGTGACGAGGGCGGCGCCGTCGTCCAGGGCCTGGCGGACGGCCGGTTCGTCGGCCAGCCAGGGCGGCGGAGGGCCGGGCAGCCACGGGCAGGCGGCGTCGAGGAGGCCCGAGCCCACATCGGCGATGACGGGCCGGCCCAGGGCGGCCAGCTCGGCGATCGTCGGCTGCTCGGTGAAGCCGACGATCCGGTAGTTCGAGGCGTGCACGTGGAGGACGACCTCGGCGGCGGCGGTGGCGTGGTCGGCGGCCCGGGTGCGGTTGGTGGTGCCCACCTCGACCAGATGGCAACCCGACTGCTCGACCACCTCGGGGACCCGGAAGCCCCCCCCGATCTCCACCAGCTGGCCTCGCCCGACGCTGACCCGCTGCCCGGCTGCGGTGGCGGCCAGGGCCAGGAGGATGGCGCCGGCCCCGTTGCCGACCACGAGGGCTGCCTCGGCGCCGGTCAGCTGGCGCAGCAGGTCGGCGGGCCGACCGGGCCCCTGACGGCTGCCGCGCCGACCCGAGGCGATGTCGATCTCCAGGCTCTGGTAGCGGACCGGCCCGTCGCCGGCCGGTGAGGACAGCGGCGCCCGACCGAGGTTGGTGTGCAGCAGTACGCCGGTGGCATTGACGACGGGCCCGAGCAGGGACTCGGCCAGCTCGTCGGCCCGGGCCGGCGCCGCCTCCCAGTCGTCGTCGCCGATGGCGGACCGGGCCACCTCGACGCACAGGGCGTGGGGGAGGCCGGAAGCGGCCAGGGACCGGGCCAGCCGGTCGACCGAAGGCGGGCGCCCCTCCACCGGGCCGGAGCGTAGGCGCCGATGCCCCTGATGTCCCGGTCCGTGGGAGACTGGCCCGCATGTGGCGTGCGGCGAAGATGGTGGGCCGGGGCGTTGTCCTGTTCCTGTTCTGCACGACCGTGGTCCCGATCGTCGTCGCCGTCATCATCCTGGGCACGCTGCTGTTCGTCCCGCTCCCGGCGACCCTGCCCGAGGCCCGGGCGGTCGAGTCGAGCCAGTCGAGCCGGGTGCTCGACGCCCAGGGCAATGAGATCGGGGTGTTCAAGGCCTTCGAGCAGAACGTCCCGGTGCAGCCACAGGACATCCCGCTGGTGCTCAAGCAGGCGGTCATCGCCGCCGAGGACACCCGCTTCTACCAGCACAGCGGCGTCGACATCCGGGGGTCGAGCCGGGCCCTGCTGAACGACCTCCAGGGCAACAAGACGCTGCAGGGCGGCTCCACCATCACGCAGCAGTACGTGAAGCTCACCTACACCGGCAAGGAGCGCACCCTGGCCCGCAAGCTCAAGGAGGCGGTCCTGGCCAGCCAGCTCGACCGCAAGATCGACAAGGACGAGATCCTCTTCAAGTACCTCTCGGTCATCTCCCTCGGCGAGGGCACCTTCGGCGTGGGCGCCGCCGCCGAGACCTACTTCCGCAAGTCCGTCTCCCAGCTGTCGGCCAGCGAGGCCGCGACGCTGGCCGGGGTCATCCCCGCGCCGTCGTTCTACTCGCCCCGCGACTTCCCCGACCGGGCCGAGCAGAAGCGGGTGATCGTCCTCGACAAGATGCTTGCTCAGGGCTTCCTCACCCCCACCGAGCACGCCGACGCCCTGCGGGCCAAGCTCGTGCCGGGCGACAAGCCGGCCAACCCGAAGCTGGCCACCGTGGTGTACCCGCGGGAGCAGCCGCAGTCGCGCTACCCGTACTTCGTCGACTACGTGCGCCGCTTCCTGCTCAACAAGTACGGCGAGGACCTCGTCTTCCGGGGCGGCCTCACCATCCAGACCACGGTGGAGCCCGACCTCCAGGCCAAGGCCGAGAAGCAGGTGGCCGACGCCCTGGCCGGCACCAAGCCGTTCAAGGACCCGAAGCGCAACGGCGACCCGAACCTGCTGAACATGACCCTGGTGGCGGTCGAGCCCGGCACCGGGCGGGTCAAGGCCTTCGTCGGAGGTCGTGATCCCAACGACCCCTACGTGGGCAAGGTGAACGCCCCCCTCGGGCGCTGCTTCAAGCCCAAGCCGGACGTGAAGGTCGAGGTGCCCGCCCCGTGCTGGAAGGACACGCTGCCCATCGAGGGCGGTGGCTCGGGCGACCAGCCCGGATCGACGTTCAAGGCCTTCACCCTGGCCGCGGCGCTCGAGAAGGGGATCTCCCCGGCCAAGACCTACTCCTCCGCCGCTCCTTACCGGGTGCCGGGCTGCAAGGGTGACAAGTGCACGATCAACAACGCCGGCGACAACATCTCGAGCGGCGGCTCGCTCACGCTGGCCCAGGCCACCACCGGCTCGGTCAACGTGGTGTTCGCCCGCCTCGCCGCCGAGATCGGCAACAAGGCCATCGCCGAGGAGGCCACCAAGCTGGGGATGAGCCAGGTGTGGGAGAGCCCCAGCGTGCACGGCGCCAGCTACACCCTGGGTGCCATCGAGGTGGGCAGCCTCGACATGGCCGCGGCCTTTGGGGTGTTCGCCAACCGGGGCGTGCGGGTGCCGGTCACCCCCATCGTCAAGATCGTCGACAAGGACGGCAGGGTCGTCGAGGACAACCTGGAGCCCGACGGCACCCGGGTGATGGAGGAGGGCGTGGCCGACACCATGAACGGCCTGCTGCGGGGCCCGCTCGAGTCGGGGACGGCCCGGGGCAAGGGCATCGGCCGTCCAGCGGCCGGCAAGACCGGCTCGACCAACGACAACCTGGACGCCTGGTTCGTGGGCTACACCCCCAACCTGTCGACCGCCGTCAGCCTGGGCTACGACGAGGGCCAGCCCCTCAAGAACATCAAGGGCGTGTCGACGGTGTTCGGCGGCACCATCCCCGCCACCACCTGGCAGGGCTTCATGAACCAGGCCCTCGAAGGGGTCCCGCCCACCGACTTCAACGTCCCGCCGCCGGTGAGCAACGTCGAGGACGAGGCCCGCCGCCGCGAACGGGGCCTCATCGACCCGGGCGACAAGCGCGAGGCCATCCCGACCAGCCCCGGCGGCCCCTACGAGATCGTCGGTGGCACCGTCAAGCCGACACCTACGACCCGTCCCGTGGGCCCCACCTCCTCCACGGCGCTGCCCACGACCACCACCACCACCACCCGCCGGCGCACGGGGCTCCTCGGTCCGTAGCCCTGCGGGCTACGCCTTGGCCCCGGGGGTCGCCCCGCCGGGGTCGCTGTTCGGGCACTTCAGAACCTTGTCG
>JBBPYZ010000214.1:0-3431 GCA_038199465.1 Acidimicrobiales bacterium
CAGCCCCCGCCCCCGCCCCGGGCCCCGGGCCGTGGGCCGCGGGCGGCCCCGGCCCCCCGCCTCCGGGCCCCAGCTGTAGCGGGGAGCCACCCGCTACGCCGACTGGCTAGCATCGGGGCGGCCAGCCGGCTGAGGGCGACGAAGCCCACCCTGATCCTGTCGGCAGGCACAACCCGGGTGGGCAACGGCGCCCCTCAACGGAGAGGCACCCGGTCCCCGTCAGCCAGCTGAACCCCGGAGGCCACCAATGCAGTACCAGCGCGACCGCGAGCTCGATGCGTGCGGGATCGGCTTCGTCGCCGACGCCCAAGGCCGCTCGAGCCGGCTCATCGTCACCGCCGCCCTCGCCGGCCTGGCCTCGGTCATCCACCGGGGTGCGCTGGCCGCCGACGCCAGGTCGGCCGACGGGTCCGGGGTGCTGACCCCGATCCCGCCCCAGATCTACGGCGACCACGGTGTGGCCCAGCTGTTCGTGCGGGGCGAGGTGGCCGGTGTCCAGGCCGCGGTGACCGCCGCCGCCGCCGCCGAGGGCATCACCGTCGCCGGCTGGCGCGAGCCGCCGGTGGACGACAGCGCCCTGGGCGAGCAGGCACTCGCCTCCAAGCCGGTGCTGCTCCAGGCTCTGCTCACCGCCCCCGCCGGGTGCGAGCCGGGCGGTGCCGACGCCGAGCGGGCCGCTCTGCGGATGCGCCGCCGGCTCGACCAGGCCGACGCCGCCGCCTACGTCAGCTCGTGCTCGTTCCGGACCATCGTCCACAAGGGTCTGGTGGCGGCCAACCGGCTGGGCGACTTCTGGCTCGACCTCACCGACGAACGCTTCGAAGCGGCCTTCACCGTGTTCCACCAGCGCTTCTCGACCAACACCCTGCCCACCTGGGAGCGGGCCCAGCCCTTCCGCACCCTGTGCCACAACGGCGAGATCAACGCCATCGCCGGCAACTGGAACCGGATGCGGGCCCGGGCCGCCCTCGGCACGGTGGCGGCCGGGCTCGGCCCGGAGGCGCTGTTCGCCCCGGTCCTGGAGGAGGACGGATCGGACTCGGCCATGCTCGACAACGCCGTCGAGCTGCTGACCCGCGGGGGTCGCGACATCCGCCACGCCGTGGCCATGCTGGTGCCCGAGGCATGGGAGGGGGTCAAGGACCTCGACCGCTCGCTGCGGGGCTTCTACCGCTACCACGCCAGCCTGGTCGAGCCGTGGGACGGGCCGGCGGGGCTGGTGTTCAGCGACGGGCTCGGGGTGGGCGCCTCCCTCGACCGCAACGGCCTGCGCCCCCTGCGCTACGCCATCTGCGAGGACGGGCTGGTGGCCTGCTGCTCGGAGGCGGGGGCCATCGACGTCTCCGGTCACGGCACCGTCACGCGGGGGCGACTTGGCCCGGGCGAGATGCTGTTCGTCGACCCCAGCCGCGGCGTCCTCATCGACCACGACTGCAAGCAGCGGCTGGCCGCGGCTGGCCCCTACGCCCGGTGGGCCGACGACGGCCTGGTGCGCATCACCTCTGGCCAGCCCACCCTGGAGACCCCGGACCACGACGCCCTGGTCCGCCGCCAGGCCGCCCACGGGTACACCACCGAAGAGCTGCGCATGGTGCTCAAGCCCATGGCCGCCGACGCCAAGGAGCCGGTGTTCTCCATGGGCGACGACGCCCCCCTCCCCCACCTGGCCGGGCGGCCCCGGCCGATCCACCACTACCTGCGCCAGCGGTTCGCCCAGGTCACCAACCCGCCCATCGACCACCTGCGGGAGCGCCCGGTGATGAGCCTGCGCACGCTGCTCGGTCCCCGCTCGCCCCTGCTGGCCGAGGGCCCCGACGCCTGCCGCCAGGCCGAGCTGCCCAGCTTCTTCCTGTTCCCCGAGGGCATCACCGCCCTCACCGTCGGGGAGGGAAGCACCGCCATCGTCGACACCTGCTTCCCCGCCGAGAGCGGGGCCGCCGGCCTGCGCACCGCCGTCGAGCGGGTGGCCGCCGACGCCGAGCGCGAGGTGGCCATGGGCGCGACCGTCGTCGTGCTCGACGACTGCGGCGTGTCGGCCGACCTGGCCCCGATCCCCTCGCTCCTGGCCCTGGGCGCCACCCACTCCCGGCTGATCAGGGCGGGCCTGCGTGAGCAGGCCAGCGTGGTCGTCCTGGCCGACGACGTGCGCGACGTGCACCACGTCGCCTGCCTCCTGGGCTACGGCGCCGATGCCATCTGCCCCCGACTGGCCCTGGCCACGGTGGCCAGCGAGGCCGACGCCAGCGAGGACTCCGACGTGCTGTCGCCCGAAGCCCAGGAGCGCTACCAGGCCGCGGTGGAGGACGGCGTGCTGAAGGTGATGTCGAAGATGGGCATCTCCACCCTCGACTCCTACCGGGGGGCCCAGGTGTTCGAGGCGATCGGCCTCGGCCCCGAGGTGGTCGACCTGTGCTTCCCGGGCACGCCGTCGACCACCGGCGGGGTCGGCTTCGAGGCCCTGGGCGAGGACGTGCTCACCCGCCACGGCGCCGCCGAGCTGACCAACCCCGGCTACTACCGGGACCTGAAGCGGGGGGGCGAGCACCACACCCACAACAAGGCCGTGGTCGACGCCCTCCAGGCCGCGGTCCGCAGCGACGACGCCGCCGCCGCCCTGAAGCAGATGGCCGCCGCCCACCACCTCCAGCAGGCGGTGAGCACCGGCTCGACCGAGCGCTACGACGCCTACGCCACCCTGGTCAACAGCCGCCCGCCCACCGAGCTGCGCGACCTGCTCGAGCTGGTGTCGGACGAGGCGCCCGTGCCCCTGGCCGAAGTCGAGCCGGCCACCTCGATCCTGCAGCGCTTCAGCACCGGCGCCATGAGCCACGGCTCGCTCTCCCGTGAGGCCCACGAGACCCTGGCCATGGCCATGAACCTGGTGGGGGGCAAGTCGAACTGCGGCGAGGGCGGCGAGGACCCGGGCCGGTTCGTCACCCGGGGCCAGGGAGCGGCCGACGGGTACGACAAGAACTCCAAGATCAAGCAGATCGCCAGCGGGCGCTTCGGGGTCACCCCCCAGTACTGCGCCAACGCCGATGAGCTGCAGATCAAGGTGGCCCAGGGGTCCAAGCCGGGCGAGGGCGGGCAGCTGCCCGGCCACAAGGTGTCGGACGAGATCGCCAAGCTGCGCCACACCCAGCCCGGCGTCACCCTCATCAGCCCGCCGCCGCACCACGACATCTACTCGATCGAGGACCTGGCCCAGCTCATCTACGACCTGAAGCAGGTCAACGCCTTCGCCGACGTCGGCGTGAAGCTGGTGGCCGAGGCCGGCGTCGGCACCATCGCCGCTGGCGTGGTGAAGGCGCTGGCCGACGTGGTGATGATCTCGGGGGCCAACGGCGGCACCGGGGCCTCGCCCCTGTCGTCCATCAAGCACGCCGGGCTGCCCTGGGAGCTGGGCCTGGCCGACACCCAGCAGGCCCTGG
>JBBPYZ010000215.1:0-4317 GCA_038199465.1 Acidimicrobiales bacterium
CTTCGACCTGCCGGGTCTTGAAGCCGGCGGCGGTGAGCCGGTTGACCGCCTCGGCTGCCGACAGGTTCGCCACGTCGGGCACGGGGGGAAGGCCCTCGCCGGTGGAGACCCGGATGGTGACCCTGCTGCCCTTGTCGACCTCGGTCTTGGCCGTGGGGCTCTGCTCGAACACAAAGCCCTCGCCCACCGAGGTGCTCTTGACCTGTTCGATCACGGGCACCAGCTCCCGCTCGCGCAGGCTGGCCTCGGCCTCGTCCTGCTTGAGGTTCAGCACGCTCGGGACCTCGACGGTGCTCGTGGCCTGGGCCACGGTGAGCCGCACGTCGCTGCCCCGTTCAACGTCGTTGCCGCCCTCGGGGTCCTGGGCCAGCACGATCCCAGGGGCGACACTGCCGTCGGCCCGCTCCTCCCGGACCACCTTGAAGCCCTTGTCCCGCAGCAGGGCGCTGGCGTCATCGAAGGTCCTGCCCACCACGTCGTCGACCGCCACCTGGGGGCCGTCCCCCCCGCCGGCGAAGCCGAGGAGGCGGGCCAGGAGGAAGAGCAGCACGAGCAGGATGGCGAGAAGGCCGACGGACAGGCCGATGTACAGGCTTGTGCGGGGCGCGTGCTCCTCGGCGGGCGACGGCGACACCGGGGCGAGGGGAGGCGGAGCCCGTCGGACCGCCGGTGCGGGGAGCACGACGGTGGGTCCCGGGGCGGCCGGGGCGACGGCCATGGTGGCGTCGGGAGGGTTGACCGGGGCGGCAGCCAGCGGGCCGGCCAGCACCTCGCGCACCCGCACGGCCTTGGGGGTCTGGCCGCGAGCGAAGCGGATGAGGTCGGCCCGCAGCTCATCCGCGTTGGGGTAGCGGTCCTCCCGGTCCTTCTCCATGGCGGCCAGGACGATGGCCTCGAAGTCCTCGGGGACGGTCGGCTCGACCTGCCGGGGCGGGACCGGCTGCTCCTTGACGTGCTTGTAGGCGATGGCCACCGGGGTCTCGCCCGCGAACGGCGGGCGACCGGTGACCATCTCGTACAGCACCACGCCGAGGCTGTAGACGTCGGTGCGCTGGTCGGTGGGCAGGCCCTGGGCCTGCTCGGGCGAGAAGTAGGTGGCCGTGCCCATCACCACGCCGACCTGGGTGAGGTTCTCCTTCGGGTCTCCGGCCCGGGCGATGCCGAAGTCGGTGACCTTCACCTGACCCTGCTCGTCGAGGAGGATGTTGCCCGGCTTCACGTCGCGGTGGACAACGCCGTTGCGGTGGGCGTTCGACAGGGCGGCGGCGGTGCCGGCGGCGATCTGGGCGGCCCGGTCCGGCTGGAGGCGGCCCTCGGTCCGCAGCACCTGGGACAGCGGCTGCCCGCTGACGTACTCCATGACGATGAAGTACGTGCCCTCCTCCTCACCCCAGTCGAAGATCGACACGATGTTCTGGTGGGAGAGGTTGGCGGCAGCCTGTGCCTCCCGGCGGAACCGCTCGACGAAGGACCGGTCGACGCTGAGCTCGGGGAACAGCACCTTCAGGGCCACCGGCCGGTCGAGCAGCAGGTCGCGGGCCAGGTAGACCTCGGCCATCCCCCCGCGGGCGATGTGCCGGCTCAGCTCATAGCGTCCGTTGTAGACGCGCTGCTGCTGGGTGGACATTTGGAGCCAGAGCGTAGGCGGTGGCCCTGTGCGGCCACGAGGCACCGACGCCCGATGTTCACCTGATGGCCAGGCGCCGGACGTCGCGCACGGCCACTACAGTGTGCGACGATGACAGGGTGACCGTGAGCGAGATACCGGGCTGGACCGCCGCAGCCATCCCCGCTGCCGTCCGCCTCGCCGCCGAGGCCGGGACCGAGGTCGATGAGGCCCTCGAGCACCTGCGACCGGGCGGTCCGGTGGCCGACATGGTGGTACGCCTCGAGCAGAGCGCGGCACTCACCGAGGTCGCCGCCGACCTGGCCGCCCTGCTGTGGGCCGAGTGCGAAGACGTGCCCCGCATCGCCGCCATCCTCGACGAGCCGGCGGCCCAGGCCGCACTGGAGGCCGTGGCCGAGGCCCGCCGCCGAGCCGCCGGCCGCCTGGCCGACGGCGCCGCCCCCCGACCCGCCGCCCCCCAACCCGCCGCCCAACCCAGGGTGGCGTCGGTGATCTCGGGCTCCTGGCCCGGACCGCCGCCGGTCGCCGAGGCCCCGGCACCCGTCACGGTGAACGCCGCACGGCCCAGCCCCGGGGGGCACCAGGCCCCGCTGCCGGCCCTCACGTCGGTCGGTGGGCTGGGCCTGCGCTCGGCCGCCGGCACCGCCGCCGCGGCTCTCGTCGCCGTCGGCCGCCGCCTGCGACGGGCCTCGAGGAGCATGATGAAATACTCGGCTCGGCTGCCGTGAGCGATCGCGTCGCCGCAGGTCAGGCCTGGTGTGGCGGCGCACCGCCTCGCTCTACGTCAGTAGACTCCTAGGCCAGCGCCGCCTTCAGCACGGCCTGGGCGATCGGGGCGGCGATGGTGCCGCCGGTCGCCTCGCTCACTCCCGGTTGGCTCTCGACGATCACGGCCACGGCCACCCGGGGGGCCTCCGCCGGGGCGAAGGCGGTGATCCAGGCGTGGGCGTTGTCGCCGGTGGTCTGGGCCGTGCCCGTCTTGGCCGCCACCTGGGATCCGGGGACCGCGGCCCGGCCGGCGGTGCCCCGCTGCACCACGCTCACCATCAGGTCCTTCAGCTGGGCGGCGTCCGCCGCGCTCATCGGCTGCTTCCACGCCTTGGGCTCGGCGGTGCGCACGACCCGGCCCTCGGCATCGCTCACCGAGGCCAGCACGTGAGGCTCCAGGATGGTGCCGCCGTTGGCCACCGCGCACGAGACGAGGGCCATCTGCAGGGGCGAGGCGCTGACGTCGAGCTGGCCGATGGCCGAGGTGGCGATCTGCGGCTCGGTGCGCAGCTCGGCCAGGGGCGGGAAGAAGCTGGTGGCCGGGGCGGGCAGGTCGAAGGGCGGCCGCTCACCCCAGCCGAACGACAGCGCCTCGTCGCGCAGCGCCTGGGCCCCGAGGTCCAGGCCCAGCTGGCCGAACCCGGTGTTGCAGCTGACCCGCAGCAGCTCGGGCAGCTGACCGCCGCAGGAGCTACCGCCGAAGTTGGGCAGGTCCCGTGAGGTGCCCTTCAGGTCGAGGGCCCGCAGCGTCGGGTAGGTCTTGGTGGCCAGGTCGGGCCGGCCTCCGATGGCGGCGCTGGCCGTGACCACCTTGAACGTGGAGCCGGGCGAGTAGCGCTCGCGGTAGGGGCGGGGCAGCATCGGCTTGGCCGGGTCGGCCTGGTAGCCGTTCCAGGCCCGTTGCACCGCCTTCAGGTCGTGGCCGGCCAGCGGGTTGGGGTCGAAGCTCGGGAAACTGACCATGGCCAGCACCCCCCCGGTGCGGGGGTCGAGGGCCACCACCGCGCCCCGGCGATTCCCGAGGGCTTGGGCCGCGGCCTGCTGCACCGCGGGCTGGATGGTGAGGGTGACGTCGTTGGTCCTGGGGGTGGCCGACAGCAGATCGTCGAGGCTGTTGATGGTGACCTTACGGCCAGCCAGCTCGGCCGAGAAGGCCCGCTCGACCCCGTCGCTGCCGTAGTTGAACGAGAAGTAGCCCAGCACGGGCGAGTACAGCGAGCCGCCCGGGTAGCGGCGGAGGCGCTTCAGGGCGTCGTCGGTGGGGATGCTGTCCGCCAGCACGGTGCCGTCGGCGGCCAGGATGCGGCCCCGCTCCCGGCTGAAGTCGACGACGATGGCCCGGGTGTTGCGGGGGTCGTTCGACAGGCGGCCGGCCTGACGGAACTGCAAGTTGTTCAGCTGGGCGAACAGCAGCCCGAACAGCACGAGGAGGGCGATGCCGAGCCGCCGGATCTGGACGTCCATCAGGTGGAGGTGCCGTGCTGATCGGAGATCCGCAGCAGCAGGGCGATGAGGATGAAGTTGGACACCAGCGAGCTACCTCCGTAGGACACGAACGGCAGGGTGATGCCCGTGAGCGGGACGACCCGGGTGATGCCGGCGATGATGATGAAGGCCTGCAGGCCGAGGACGAGGGTGAGGCCGGCGGCCAGCAGCTTCTCGAAGGGGTGATCGACCCGCAGGGCGACGCGCAGGCCGCTGCCGATCAGGAGCACAAAGGCGATGAGCACGGCGGTGGTGCCGAGCAGGCCGAGCTCTTCACCGATGGCGGCGAAGATGAAGTCGGTGGCCACCGCGGGGATGCGCTGGGGGCTGCCCAGGGCCAGCCCGGTGCCGGTGACCCCGCCCGAGCCGAAGGCGAACATCGACTGCACGATCTGGTAGCCCTTGCCCTGGGCCGTGGGCCAGGGGTCGAGCCACAC
>JBBPYZ010000216.1:0-2156 GCA_038199465.1 Acidimicrobiales bacterium
GGCGACTTCGACACCGAGCCGGCCTTCAGGAAGTGGGCGGCGGTGGTCGGCGACGACTCGAAGTACAGGCCCTCCGAGGAGCCGATGCAGCTGTCGGTCCAGTAGGGAAGGAGCATGAGGGCCATCGGCGTGCCCATGGCGTCGAGCTCGGGCTCGTACTCCCACATGGCCCGGCCGCAGCCCCGCTGCTCGCCCACCCGCTTCATCGTGTTGACCACGTCGAAGTACTCGACCTTGCGGGACTTCTCGCCCGTGCGGGCCGGGCCGTCGCCAGTGCCCTCGTAGCCCACGTAGTTCCACTTGGCCCAGTCGTCGATGTAGGTGGACGAGGCGTTGATGTCGAGGCCCAGCCTGGGCTGGTCGAGCCAGGAGTGGCCGAAGGGCAAGGCCACCCAGCCCAGCACCAGGAAGGCGGCCACGGCCGGGATCAGGATCTGGGGGACGGCCCGGTAGCCCGCGGCCCGCTCGGTCATCTCGGCGGCCCGCAGCTCGAGCGAGTCGGCCGCCTGGTGCAGGCCGGGCGCGCCGGCAAGCCCGGCCGTCGAGCTGAGGCCGGCGAGCGCCCGGGCCTGCTCCGCCGCCTCCCGGGCCTGGGCCACCACGGGCGGGTCGATGGAGCGGTCGAGCCGGCGCCACAGGGCCTTCGAGCGGTCCTCGAGCTCGACTGCCACCCGGTCGAGGCGGGCGGCGCCGGCCAGTCCGAGGCCCCAGCCGAGGCCGGCCAGGAGCCGGGCCTGGCGGGCCTGGTCATCGGCCTCGACGACGGTGGCCAGCTCCGGGCTGCGGAGGTGACGGCGCCCCAGGGCGATCACGGCCAGGGCGATCTCGGCCACCAGGCAGGCGGCCAGGAGGTACAGGCACAGGTACCAGAACGGCAGCATCCGGGCGTTCCACAGCTTGCCGGTGGCAAAGGGGTCGGTTGCCGTCGGGCCCGGCATGAACCGGAAGGCCAGGGCAGCCATCACCGCGGTGAGAGCGAGGACGGTGCCGACGCGGCGGCCCCGCAGGAACGACACGAGGGCGCCGGCCACTGCGGCGTAGAAGAGGAGGCGCAGGGCGAGGGGGTCGAGCCCGCTCTGGCCGACGGCGCTGAGGTCGGTGGCGGTCCCGGCTTGATCAAAGGTGCGGACGATCGGGGTGCTGGCCCCCAGGGCTCCGAGCGCCACCGCCGCCAAGAGCCCGGCGCCGGCGGCCACGTACCAGCGGGAGCGGACGATGGCGCTGGCGTAGATGGCGAGGCCGACGGCCACCGGCAGCGACAGCCACAGGAGCGCCTCCTCGGGGCCGCCGAGCGACCGCCCGAACAGGGGCAGGGCGTACTTCTCTATCTTCTCCCAGCCCATGTCGTTGGTGAAGCGGAGCCGGGCGGCGAAGGGCACCAGCCAGAAGCCGGTGACGGCCATGCCGAGCAGGCCGACGGTGACGGCGACGGCAAGGCGCTTGACCCTGGGGGCGATGAGCACCATCACCACGGCGGCCACGATGGCGAAGATGGCCGGGAGCATGTGGGACAAGACCGTGCAGGCGAGCAGCACGATGGCCCAGCCCCGGTGCTTGCCCGTGTCGAGGCTGCGAGCCAGCACCCCGAGGAACAGCAGGGCGAACGAGAGGCTGATCGAGAAGGAGAACTCGCCCGCCAGGGTGCTGCCGACGTTGCCCCCGTAGATCGTCCAGCCCCGGTCGAACAGGAAGGGCACGGTGGCCACGGCCAGGCAGGCGGCGTAGGGCCGCCGCATGCCGCTGAGCACCCCGAAGGCGGCGGCGGAGGCGGGCAGGGTGACCAGCCCGAGCACCGTGACCAGCTTGAAGGCGATCCCGTAGGGCACCAAGAAGCTGAGCAGGGCGATCATCAGGCTGGGCAGCGGGAAGTAGAAGGTGAGCGCCGGGAAGCCGGCGTACCAGTCCATGGTCCAGCCGGTGATGCGGCCCGAGGGGAGCAGGGTGTCGCGCAGGTAGGCCGGCCCCCAGACGTGCGCCCCCATGTCGCCGCCCGACGGGGTGGTGTTGCGCAGCAGCAGGTGCGGCTGCAGGTGGAGCCACACAAAGACGCAGCAGCAGACCACGACCAGGATGTTGGCCAGGGTGACCAGCTGCCGGGTGGTGGGCGGCACCAGCGCGGGGATCCTGCGGGTCACCGGCCCATCCTGGCGCACCAC
>JBBPYZ010000217.1:0-7922 GCA_038199465.1 Acidimicrobiales bacterium
ACCAGGCGCTGACCCTGGGTGCGTGGGAAGAGCGCTCCAACGCCGTGGCCCGGGGCCTGGCGGCCCGGGGCGTCCGCCCGGGGGACCGGGTGGTGCTTGCGTTCGAGGAGCGTCGCTGGGCCGATCACGCCGTCGGCTACAGGGGGGTGCTGAAGGCGGGGGCGGTGGCCGTGCCCGTGGGCTCGCGCTTCACCGGTCCCGAGCTGGACGCCGTCCTGGCCCACGCCGAGCCCGCCGGCCTGCTGGGGAGGCCTGCGACGGCGCCCGCCGGGCCGTGGTGGGCGGCCGAGCTTTCGGAGATGGAGGACGCCAACGACCGGGCGCCGTTCCAGGTGGCCGTCGACGCCGACGACCTGGCCGAGATCCTCTACACCTCGGGCACCACCGGCACCTCCAAGGGGGTGGCCTGCACCCACCGCAGCATCATGGCCCACGACCTGCCCGCCGACGGGACGGCGACGGCCACCGGCGCGGTGGCGTTCCTGCACGCCTTCCCGATCGGCACCCAGGCCGGCCAGGAGACCCTGCGGGTACCGCTGCGCATCGCCCGCCGCACGGCCATCGCCCTGCCCACCTTCGACCCCGAGCTGGCCTGCGCCCTGGTGGCCGAGCACGGCGTGGCCCGCCTCCAGCTGGTCCCGGCCATGGCCCAGGTGCTGGTGGCCTCGGGCGCCGCCGCCCGCCATGACGTCTCCTCGGTGCGGCGGGTGATCCTGTCCTCGGCCCACGCCCCGCCGGCGCTGTTCGTGCGGCTGCAGGAGGCCTTCCCGGCCGCGACTTTGTGGAACGCCTACGCCATGACCGAGGCCGGCTCGGCCCGCACGCTCACCCGGTGGGACGCCGCCCGCCCCGCCTCGGTCGGCCTGCCCGTCGGCCAGACCGAGGTGCGCATCGTGGGGGAACCTGGGCCCGAGCGGCCCGACGGAGCGGGGGACCCTGGGCCCGAGCGGCCCGACGGAGCGGGGAAAGCCGGCGACCCGGTCCCGGCCGGGGAGGTGGGTGAGGTGTGGCTGCGGCGGCGGGGCACCCCGACCCGGTGGTACCACCGCGACCCGGCGGCCACCGCCGCGGTGTTCGTGGACGGTTGGGTGCGCACGGGTGACCTCGGCCACCTGGACGAGGCCGGCCACCTGCACCTCGCCGACCGCAAGAAGGACCTGATCATCTCGGGGGGTCGGAACATCTCCTCGGTCGAGGTCGAGGACGCCCTGAGCGAGCACCCCGAGGTGCGGGAGGCGGCGGTGTTCGGGGCCGTCCACCCCGTGCTGGGCGAGGACGTGGCCGCCGCGGTGGTGGCCGGTCCGGCGACCTCGGTGCGCGAGCTGCAGGACCTCGTGCGGTCCCGGCTGGCCGAGCACAAGGTGCCCCGGCGGATCGTGCTGGTCGACGATCTGCCCCGCAACGCCTCGGGAAAGGTGGTGAAGGGGGAGCTGCGCCGCCGGTTCGGCTCGGCGGGGATGGCGGCGCCCTTCGTGGCCCCCGACCACGGGCTGGAGCCCCTGGTGGCCGGGGTGTGGGCCGAGGTGCTGGCGCTGGCCCAGGTCGGGGCCGACGACGACTTCTTCGCCCTCGGGGGCCACTCGCTGGCCGCAGCCCAGATCGCCGCCCGCCTGGGGGACAGCCTCGGCGTTGCCGTGCCCCTCGCGCTGGTGTTCGAGGCGCCGACGGTGGCCGAGCAGGCCAAGGCACTGTCGGCTCTGGTGCCGTCGGGGCCGGCCAGTCTCTGATCAGCGGCGGGTCGCCGCCTCGGGGGCCGGGATTGGGGCGGCGGCGAGGGCGGCGGCCAGCATCTGCGGGGTGCGGCAGTGGGCGACCTGGTCGTCGGTGATCGGCAGGCCCGCGGCGCGCGCCTCGGCCAGGGCCGCCAGGAACGAGAAGTCCTGCCAGTAGCTGGCGTCCGGCGCCGCCGGCCCCTGGCGGGCGTCGGCCCAAAGGGCGGTGAGGAGGGCGGCGTCGGCGTCGGTGGCCTCGGCCGGGCGGCTGGCAAGCATCGCCACCGCAGCGGCGTCGATCCGACCGTCGTCGAGGCGGGGGAGGGCCGCGCCCACCGGCAGGATGCTTGCCGCCGCCGGCCACGGCACTCCGGGGTGGGCGGCCCACAGGGTGGCCCGCAGCTGGGCCAGCGTCGGCGGCGGGCGGCGGTCGGGCACGACGTAGGCCACCAGCCGGTCACAGCCGTGCTGGTCGGCGACGGCCACGGCCACGTCGGCCACACCGGGGCAGGCGCCCAGGGCCGCCTCCAGGCGGGCGCGGCCCAGGTGCAGGCCGAGGACGGTGAGGGCGTCGCCCTCGGTCGTCCCGCCGGTCCGGGGCGCCAGCTCGGACAGCCGGCGGCCGGGCCCGGTGACGAGGTCGGCCAGCAGGGCGTCGAGGTCGATGAGCAGGCGCTCGGCCGCCGGCCGGTGGAAGACGCCCCGGGCCACCAGGGCCAGCCCGTCCTTCGTTTCGAGGAGTGACAGCAGCAGGAAGGCGCCGGTGTCGGCGCCGTCGGCCGGTGGGCGCCCCTGGTCGGCGGAGTCGTCCCGGGACGCGCTGAAGTGCTGTTCGCGCCGGGCCGAGGCCGGTACCTCGAAGGGGCCCACCTCAATGCCGGGCAGCACGAGCCGGCCCTGCTGGTGGGTCTCACCCTGGAAGATGACCGGGACCTGGGCGGCCAGCCCGTGGCGCGACGCCGACCGGCCCAGCGTCTCCTGCACCACCGCCTCGAACGGCTGTTCCTGGTGGGCCAGGGCCTCCAGGACCGTGGTCCGGGTGCGGGCCACCAGCTCGGGGAAGGTGGGGTCCCCGCCGGTCTCCAGACGGAGCAGCACCTTCTTGGTGAAACAGCCGATCATGGGTTCCAGGGCGGTGGCGCCCCGGCCGGCCACCACCGAGGCGATGACCAGGTCGTCCTGGCCGGTGCGGGCGGCGAGGAGGACCTGGAAGGCGGCCAGGACGGTCATGAACGGGGTGGCCCGCAGGCCGGGAGCCAGGGCCCGCACCTGGCGGGCCAGCTCGGGGGAGAGATCGTGGCGGAGGGGCTCGCCGGCGCCCGGCCGGTCGGGGCCGAGCTGGTGGGGCTCGCCCAGCCTCAGCTGCACGGCCAGGGGGGCGCCGGCCATCCGGGTCCGCCACCAGGCCAGCTGCTCCACCCCGCCCGGGCCGGCCAGGCGGCCCTGCTGGCGTCGGCACACCTCGGAGAAGCGGGTGGTCAGGGCCGGCAGCGGCGACGGCCCGCCGTCCGGAAGGTCGCCGTTCAGGAACGACCGGTACAGCGCCGACAGGTCGCGGCGGAGCACATCGACCGACCAGTCGTCAAAGGCGGTGTGGTGGAGGCGGATGACGAGGACGTGGTCCTCGGGGCCGAGCCGCACCAGGGTGGGGGCGAACAACGGGTCCTGGGTCAGGTCGAAGGGCCGGGTGCTGGCCTCGCCCACCAGCCGGGCCGTCTCGGCCTCCCCGGCCGGCGGGGCCAGGTGGGTGAGGTCGACGAACCTCAGCCGGGAGGCAACGACATCCCCCACGATCAGGTGGGGTGAGCGGCCGGTCAGGTCGAACGTGGTGTGCAGCGGTTCGTGACGGCGCACGAGATCGGCCAGGGCGGCTTCGAGCGCCTTCACGTCGAGCGCGCCCCGGTAGCGCCGCACGAGGGCGGGGAGGTTGAAGCTGCCGGGGGCCAGCTGCTCGTGCCACAGCATCCCCAGCTGGGAGGCGCCAGCGGGGGCAGGACCGTCTTCGTCGATCGCCGTCGCCTCGTCGCGTCGGACCGCGAGGTGGTGCAGGGTGGCCCGTGGGAACACCGTGGCCAGGTCGGCGGCGAGCCCGTGCCGAGCCGAGCTGAGGACCACGTCGGTGACCGAGCGGAGGTCGGCGGCGTCGGAGGCGGCGAAGGCTTCGGCCAGCCCGGGCGTCAGTCCGCACGTGGCCGGGGCGAGCCGCTCGATGAGGGCGACGAGGGCCTCGGGGGAGAAGCGGGCCAGCGTGGCCGTTTGGCCGCCACCGGCCAGCAGCGAGGCCAGGGCGAGCTGGCCGGCCAGCGAGCCCGGGGCCCAGGTGTGGGCGAGGCTGCCGGGACGGTCGAGGGCCGTCGCCGCCAGGACCTCGGCGTAGGTGCGGGCCAGCGGCCGGGGCCGGGACGAGGGGGCCAGCGGGTAGACCAGCTCGGCCGGCGTCGCCGGATCCACAGGCGGACCCCAGGCTCCGCGGGGATGGTCGGCCTCCACGTCCCCTGGCGTGGCCCACCAGACCGACGGGGACCACAGCGCCGGGACCTCGCCCAGGACGCCGCGGGCGTCGGCGTGGCGGACGATCCGGGCCGTGTCGGCGGCGGCCAGACCGGCGGGGACGAGGGCGGCGACGGCGCCGGCCTTCAGTGTCCCAAGGTAGGTGACGGCAAAGGCCGCCCAGTCCCGGGCCTCGAACCGCAGCGCCACCCGGTCGCCGGCCCGGACGCCGCGCTCGACCAGCCCCTGGGCCAGGGCACTCGAACGGCGCTCCCAGGCGCCAAAGGTGAGGTCGGGGCCTCCGTCGACCACGAGGGCCACCTCCGCTGGTCGGGCGCTGGCCTGTGCGGCCAGGCGGTCGAGGAGGGTGCCGGTCACGGCCCCAGGCGCCAGGGCGAGGCCGGGGCCACGCAGGTGCTGGCCAGGGGCTCGAACAGCGGGGCCAGGTGCGGGTCGACGGTGATGGCCTCGAGGTCGGTGGCCACCCGGGCGCACGGGATGGCGACGGCCGCCAGCCGCCCTTTCCAGTTGGCCACGGGCTCGGCCGCGATGCGTCCCACCACGTCGTGCTCCACCTCGGCCCGGGACCGGCCGTCGCCCTCCACGCCGCACACCTTGGCCAGGCGGGCCAGGTCGTCGTCGTCGTCGAGGTGGAGGACCAGCAGGCCGTCGCTGGTCGCCACCGGTCCGTCAAGGGGCCCCCACACCGGCCGTCCCCCCTTGCGGCCGTCCTCGTTGCCGCTCTTGAGGCCGTCGAGAACGTGGGCCTGCAGCGCCATGCCCCCCGCTTCCAGGCAGGTGGCCACCCGGCAGCCGATGCCCGTCCGCTCGCGCCGGTACAGGCCGGCCAGTGCTCCCTCGCAGGTGATCAGGGCCCCCATGAAGTCGGTGAGCAGGACCCGGGACGGGCGGGGCGGATCGGGGTCGGGGTGCAGGGCGTTGGCGAGCCCGGTGAAGGCCTGCACCAGGAAGTCGGTGCCGATGAGCCGGGAGGCTGGCGAACCCGGCGTCCAGCCCGACGCCTCGACGTAGACCAGGCCGGGGTTGGTCCGGGCCAGGTGATCGGGACCCAGTCGCCACTCCGCCGCCTTGTCGGGCCGCCAGTTCTGGAGGAACACATCGGCCCCCGCCGCCCGCTCGGCCAGCTCGCCCCGCCCGGAGGCGGTGCCGAGGTCGAGCTCGACCGTCGCCTTCCCCCGGTTGAAGCAGAGGAAGAACGATCCGGTGTCGTCGGCCAGGGGGGGCACGCTGCGGCCCACGTCGCCGCCCGGCGTCTCGACCCGGGTGACCCGGGCGCCCAGCATCTGCAGCAGCAGCCCGGCCAACGGCCCCTGCAGGCGGCTGGTGGCCTCGACGACCTCGATCCCGGCCAGGGGCAGGCTTCCCGTCGCCGACGCCGTTCCCCGGGTGAGGGGTCGGCCGATTTCGCCGGCGGTGAGGGGGGCGAGCACCGGGAACCCGCTCCCGGGGGCGGCCAGCACCTCGTCGTAGGTGCGCACGGCGCTGAGGCTGACGCCGCAGGCCCGGGCCGCCGCCGTCGCCTCGGCCAGGGTGTGGGCCCCGGTGGCCTCGTGGAAGCCGAGGGGCAGCGAGCTGGTGCCCCGGTAGTAGCGGGGCCGGAACCGGGTCCACGCCGCTCCCAGGCCGGCGGCCGGCGCCCCGAGGTGGAGCCAGAAGGCCTTCCAGGCCTCGGTGTCAAAGGTCTCGATCTCGAACCACCGGCCGTCGGAGGTGCGGAACGGCGGCCCTGGGGCCGGGGCGGGGGCCGGCACCTCCTCGGGCGGGCAGGTGGCCGCGGCCAGGTAGTGCGACGCCTGGAGCAGGCCGACCTGCAGGACCGAGGTGTGCACGTCGGCGGCCGGCACACCGCGGCTGCGGCCGATGGCGACGGCCAGCAGCGCCTGGGCCGCCAGCATCCCCGTGGCCACCGAGGCGATCTCGATCCCGATCCTGCGGGGCCCGCCCAGGTCCCGGCCGTGCAGGTGCATCAGCCCGCAGGCGGCCTGGACCAGCGCCTCGCTGCCCGGCTCGTCGGCCGGCCCGGCCGAGCCCCACCACGAGAGGTGGCAGCCCGTCTCGGCGTCGTCCGTACCGGCGCCGGGCGGCCACGCCAGGAGGGAGGGGTCGCCGGCGACCGGCTCGACGCCGACGGCGGCCAGGCGGCGGATGCACGTCTGCACCGGCAGCGCCGGTCCGGTGAGGTGGGTCCGCAAGGTCGTGCTCGTCTCCTCGGTACGGGGCGCAGTGCTGCACCCTCTTTCGCTGCGCGCCAGAACCCTAGAGTTCTCGGGCGTGACTGCCAACGACGTGCGCCTCGTCCTCCTCGGAACGGCCGGCGGCCCGCTCCCCTCGGTGGCCCGCTCGGGCATCGCCCAGGCCGTCGTGGTCGGCGACCGGGTCCACGTCGTCGACTGCGGCAACGACGTCACCCGCCAGCTCCGCCGGGCCAGGCTGCTCTCCCGCCTCCACCAGGTCTTCCTCACCCACCTGCACTCCGACCACGTGTGCGACTACTTCAACCTGTTCCTGCTCGGGTGGCCGATCCTCCAGAACAACCCGCCGGTCCAGGTCTTCGGCCCCGGGTCGGCCGGGCCGATGTGCGCCCTGCCGGCCGAGGACGACGAGCCGGCCATCCCCCTGGTCAGCCCGGCCAACCCGACACCGGGCATCGTCGAGATCACCCGGCACCACGTGGCCGCCTCCGCCTTCGACCTCAACATCCGGATGCGCGAGGCGGGCCGCAGCGACCTCACCGAGCTGATCCAGCCGTTCGAGATCGCCGTCCCCGACTCGGCCGGCGCCACCCCCTTCGGCCCCGTCTCCCCGCCCATGGCCCCGATCCTGGTCACCCAGGACGACGACGTGCGGGTCACCTCCATCCTGGTCGAGCACGCCCCGGTCTTCCCGGCCTTCGCCTACCGCTTCGACACCGCCCGGGGCTCGATCGTCTTTTCGGGCGACACCGCCCCCTGCCCGAACCTGGTGACCCTGGCCCAGGGGGCCGACATCCTGGTCCACGAGGTGTACGACGACGCCCGCATCGGCGAGGTGGCGGCCATCGACACCTGGGAGTCTCGCCAGCGCCTCCACCACATGGTCACCTCGCACACCCCGCTCAGCACGGTCGGCAAGGTTGCCGCCGACGCCGGGGTGGGCCGCCTGGTGCTCACCCACTTCGTCCCCGGCGACGACGTCCTCCCCGACGAGCAGTGGATCGCCGGCATCAGCTCCTTCGCCGGCGAGGTCATTGTGGGCCACGACCTCCTGGAGCTCAGCCTCTGACCAGCGCCGCCCCGCCAGGGGCTCCTACAAGATGAGTTCGTCGCAGCCCTGCTCTTCGGGGTCGCCTTCAGTCATCTGACCCGCTCGGCGTCGGCTGCGCCGCCCCGGCCAAGGTGGCGGCGTCCCATGTGCCAGGCGAGGAGGACCGCCGACACGCCGAAGGCGGCCCCGCTGAGCGCAAGCCAGCGTCCGAGGTAGACGCTTGGGTCGAGGCCGGTGGCGAAGCGGTACGTGGGAGCGGCGTGGCGGGTGATCAAGGGCCAGAACATCAGCAGCAGAAGACCCGACAGCAGCACCGGGACGCGGACGTAGTTGACGGCGCCCGGGTCGTCCGCTGGCCAGCGGCCGTGGCGTCGCTTTGCGAGCGAGCCCAGCGACCGGTCGGCTAGCGCGTACAGCGGGTACAGCACCAGGTCGTTGGCGATGATCGCGCCGACG
>JBBPYZ010000218.1:0-12163 GCA_038199465.1 Acidimicrobiales bacterium
CCGCTTGGCGTCGGCGGTCCAGCGCCTGACCTCGTCGTCGAGGAGGTTGCGCAGCGCGGCCCGCCCCTCCGGTCGAACCATGTCGATGGCGAGCACCTTGGCCCGCTCCTGCACGCTGCGCTCGATCTCGAGCAGCGGCGAACCCCAGGACCCGTCGGTTGCCGCCGCCCTCACCAGCCGACCTCGCCATCCGCCCCGGGCACCAGGAGGAAGGTTCTACACGATCCTCTCAGCGAGTGCAATGGCGTTTCAGCCCCAACCTGAACCTGCAGTCCCTTCACTCCGTCACCAGCCCGGCTCGGGGTCGTGGGTGCCGACCAGGGCGCCGAGGGAGCCCGGGCGGACCAGGCGGGGTGCGTAGGGGTCGAGGGCCTCGGACTCGGGGAGGGACGGGGCCCGGGCGACGACGGCTGCGGCGGCGCGGGTCGTGGCCGTGGCCAGCGCCTCGGGCAGCGGGGCGCCGTCGCGAAAGGCCGCCTCGACCTTGCGCCGGGGGAGGTGGAGCGGCGGGGAGGGGTGGCCGGCCGGGGTGGCGCACAGCTCGGCCAGGGCGGCGACCGCCTCGGCCCGGGGGCCGGGGCGCTTCGGGGGCTGGTTGAGCACGGGGAGCACGCGCGCCGGGTGCACTCCCAGGCCGACGACCTCGTGCACCAGGCGGGCCAGGGCGTGCACGCCGTGGAGCCCGCTTGAGCCCACGACGACGACGAGATCAGCCCCCTGGGCGGCCGTGCGGGCCAGGGCGTGGCGCTCCTCGACCTCGATCGACCCGGTCTCTGCCTCGCCCTCCAGGTCGCCCTCGATGTCGGCCACCACGGTGCCGTAGCTGCGACGCAGGCCGGCTACGGCGGCGGCCACGGCGCGGGGTCGGAGGGCGGCCCAGGACCTGGGCCTGCGCAGGCCCAGCAGCAGGTCGTAGCCGCGGGCCGGCACGGGCAGGCAGTGGGCCCGCACGTGGTCGCGACCTGGGATGTCCGAGCGGTGGGCCTCGACCAGCTCCTGGACGCCGACCAGCACGTAGCGGACGTCGTGGAGCATGGCCTGGTCGGCCCGGCGGCACAGGTCGGCCAGGACGACCGGGCCGGGCAGGGGGCCCTGGCCGGCCCCGGCGGCGATGCCCTGGGCCAGGGCGGCGGCGCTCGTCGAGGCGCCCACCCCGCCGGTTCCGCACACCGCCACCAGGCGGCCCTGGGGCTCGCCGGTCCCGCCGGGCCTGGCCGGCTCGCCGGGAACGGTGTCGGCCTCGACGATCGGGCGGGCGGTGGCGGCCAATGCGTCGAGCAGCGCCAGCGGGTCGAAACCGGGCTCGAGCACGGCGGCGGCCCCGAGGCGGGACCACCGGTCGTCGTGAGCGCCGATCACCAGGATCGGGCAGCCGTCGGGGCCGCCGGCGACGAGGTCGCGGTCGAGTCCGGGCGTGGAGGCGTCGACGAGGGCGGCGGAGACGGGTCGGGGGCCGGCCAGCCGGGCCCGGAGCTCCTCGGCCGACTGGCAGCGCAGCAGCTCGACCGGGACCGTTCCCGCGGTGGCCCAGCGGGCCAGCTGGCTGAACCAGGCCGAGCGGGCCGGGGCCAGCCCGACCACAACCCAACGGTCGCTCATCAGCCGGTGCTCCGAGCCGGCGGCGCTGCGGTGGTGCGAACGACGGTGAGCGATCCGGCCGCGGCGGCGGCGACGAGCGACTGCACCTCGTCGGGGGAGCCGAGGGCGACGGTGAAGATGAAGCCGCCGCTCCCGTCACGGCCCTGACGGTCGATCACCCGCACCGACCGGACCACCGCGGCGGTCCTGCCCCCGTCGCCCTGACCGGACGTGGCGTAGACGTCGACGAGATCACCGGCTGCGATGCGCTGGCCGAGCGAGCGGGCCGGATCGGCGGTGAACGAGACCTCGCGCTCGCCTGGGGCGGGACCCCGCTGGGCCAGCGCCGAGGCCTGGACCAGCTCGCCCTGGGCCAGGGTGGCGGCGAGGACACGACCGATCAGCGGACCGGGATCCTGGTAGGCCCGCCGGGCCAGCGGCTCGGGCAGGTCGAGGGGCCGGGTGGTGAGCTCGTTGGCCCGGATGGCCCGACCGGCCACCAACGGCGCGGCAGCCACCACGAAGCGGGTCTTCGGCGGACCGGCGGCCGCCTGCTGGGCGGCCACGGTGCCGACGACGGCGACGGCGACGAGGAAGCCGCCAAAGACGGCACGACCACCGGGGAGGGGGCGGCGCCGGCGCACCACGGGCCGACCGGGCGCCTCGGCCTCGAGGCGGGTCAGCGGGTCTGCGATCACCTTCATGGCCACCTCCGGTTCAGCTTCCGGCTCCGGCGGGAGCCTGGCAGAGCCAGGCTCGAGGAGCTGGGTGGGTGTTCTAGCCGACCATCTCGTTGCATGCAATGATCTTCGCTTGCGTTACGACCCCTCCCGTGGTTGGCTGTAGAGCGACAACACAGGAAAACCATCGAAAGGAACCTCTCATGAGCATGGTTGGTGGCAATCTCGAGCAGCTCGACGGGCTGCACCGCTCCTTGGCCGCGGAGGCCGCTGGTGTCGAGCAGCTGGTGGGCCGCCTCAGTGGCGTCCTGGAAGGCACCACCTGGCTGGGCCCGGCGGCCGACGCCTTCCGAGGCCAGTGGCGGGAGCAGTACGCACCGGCGCTGCGCAGCCTGAAGGCGGGCCTGGATGACCAGGCCCGGGTGGTGGCCGGGCGGCGCCAGGCCATCGCCACCGCGACGTCGTAGCCGCCAGGTGCTCCTGGTCGTGTCGACCCGGGCCGGAGAGGTCGACGTGGAGGTGGTTGTTCACGACCCGGCCGCCACCGTCGCCGATCTCGCCGCCGCCCTGCCCGGCAATGCTTTGCGAACCGCTGACGGGTTGGTGGTGGACGGGCGACCTCGTTCCGGGTCAGCCGGCCTGGCTGAGATCGCCCTGCGCCCCGGGGGTGCCGTCGGGGCCGTCGCCACGCCCGATCGGCCGACGGAGCCCGACCCGGTGGTCGAGCTGCTCGTGATCGGCGGACTTGCAGCGGGGGAGCGGCACCCCCTCCCGGCCGGGACGGCCAGCGTCGGGCGGGACCCCGGCTGCGACCTCGTACTCCGCGCTCGCACCGCCTCCCGCCGGCACCTCACCGTCGCCGTCACCCCGACGGGGACCGTGCGGGTGGTGGACGAAGGCTCGGCCAGCGGTACGTGGGTGGATGGGGGGCGGGTGGAGGACGCCGACCTCGGGCCGGCCGACGGCGTGATCGCCGCAGGAGCGGTCCTCCTTCGCCTGCGCCGGCCCTCCCGGCCGGTCCCAGCGATCCTGGGCCGGGCGGGGTCGGACGGCAGGCTGGCGTTCCACCGTCCGCCGCGGCCGTCGCTTCCGCCGGCGGCGGCCCCCGTCACGCCGCCGTCCAGTGAGCCGCCACCATCCGGTCCGCCACGCTTCGGCTGGGCCGCCGCCCTGGTGCCCCTGGCCGGCGGCCTGGTGCTGGCCTGGCTCGTGGATCCTCGGCTGGCGCTGTTCACCCTCCTCGGCCCGGCGGTTCTGGTCGGCCAGTGGGTGGAGGAGCGACGTCGGCACCGGCGGGCCGGCACGGCCAGTCGCCGCACCGAGCACGAGCAGCTCGTCGCCTTCGCCCGCGACCTCGAGGCGGCCGGCGCCGCCGAGGCCCATCGCCGCCGGGCCACCCATCCCGACCCGGCCACCCTGGGGGAGGAGATCGAGGCCTGGGGCGCCGGCCTGTGGGCGTCCCGGACCGGTGACCCGGACTTCGCCCTGGTCCTGGTGGGGTCGGCGCCGGCCCAGCGGTGGGAGCCGGCCACCACCCGGGTCGGCGAGGGGGTGGCGGCGGGCGCGGTGGCCGAATCGAGGCTGCCACCGGCCTGCCCGGCGTTGCTTGCGCTCGGGCCCGGCCGGCACCTCGGTGTCGCTGGTCCCCGGGACGCCTGCCTGGCCGTCGCACGGTGGGTGGTGCTCCAGCTGGCCGCTCGGCACGGACCGGCCGACCTCCGCCTCGCCGTCGCATGTGCCCAGGGGCGGGAGGCCGACTGGGCCTGGGCCCCGTTCCTGCCCCACACCACCGCCCCTGGATCGCCGGGCCGGCGGCTGCTGGCGGCCGGAGGTGAGCAGGCCGATGACGTCGCTGGACTGGTCGGCCAGGCGAACGCCGTGCATGTCGTGGCGGTCGTCGACGGGCAGGACGAGGTCGGGCCGTCCTCGGCGGCGATGGCCGGGGGTGGCTGGTCGACGCTCACGATCGCTCCGAGCCGCAGGGCCCTCCCCTCCCGGTGCACCAGTGTGCTCGAGCTGGACGGGCCGGACGGGTGGGGTCATCTGGCCGACGGGGGCCAGCCCGAGCCGCTTCTGGTCACGGGCGTCAGCGCCGCCACCGCCCGGCGCTGGGCCCGTCGCCTGGCCGGGCTGGCCGATCCCGAGGCGGACGACGACGACACCTCGGTGCCCACCTCGGTCCGCCTGCTCGACCTGCTGGACGCGGGCGACCTCGATGAGACGCAGGTCGGCCGGCGGTGGGCTGCGTCCGGTCCCGGCCTGGTGGTTCCCATCGGATGCGCCGCCGGCGGCGACGGGCCCGAGACCGTCCACCTCGACCTGATGGCCGACGGGCCCCACGCCCTCGTCGCCGGCACGACCGGCGCCGGCAAGAGCGAGCTGTTGCGCAGCGTGGTCGCCGCCCTGGCCGCCACGTACCCGCCCGACCGCCTGGCTCTTCTCCTGGTCGACTTCAAGGGCGGCGCCGCCTTCGCCGAGGCGTCCGGGCTGCCGCACGTCGTCGGGGTGGTCACCGACCTCGGGCCGGATGAGGCGGCCCGGGCGCTGCGCAGCCTCGAGGCCGAGCTGCGCCGGCGTGAGCGGGTGCTGGCCGACCTCGGCCTCCGTGATCTGGCCGCCCACCCCGGCCACGCCGGCGGCCCCGTGCCGGCCGGGGTCGAGCCGCTCCCTCGGGTCGTGGTGGTCATCGACGAGCTGGCCGCCCTGGTGGCCGAGCTCCCGTCGTTCCTCGACGACCTGGTGCAGCTGGCGGCGCGGGGCCGCAGCCTGGGGCTGCACCTGGTGCTCGGGACCCAGCGCCCGGGCGGGGTGGTCAGCGCCTCGGTGCGGGCCAACTGCACCCTCCGTTGCTGCCTTCGGGTGCCCGACGAGTCCGACGCCATAGACGTGGTCGGCTCGGTGGCGCCGGCCCGCATCGACCGCCGCCGGCCCGGGCGGGCCTTCCTCCGCCGGGGGGCTGGCGACCTGGTCGAGGTGCAGGTGGCGCTGGTCGGGGGCGGGCGGGGGCCGGGTGGCCCACCGGTGAGCGCCGTGCCCGCGACCTTCGGACCGGAGCCGGCGGCGCCTGAGCTCCCTTCAAGCGCCGACGAGAGCGATCTTGCCGCCCTGGTCGAAGCCTGCGGCGCGGCCGCCGACCGGGCCGGCCTTTGCCGCCCGAGGGCGCTGTGGCTGCCACCGCTGCCCGCCCTGGTCGACGGCTCGACCCTGCCCGCCGTCGGCGACGACGTGGTGCTCGGGCTGATCGACGATCCCGACCACCAGCGGCGGCTGCCCCTGACCTGGTCGCCCGCCCGTGGGCCCCTCGTCGCCGTCGGTAGCGGCGCCAGCCCGGCCACCGCCCTGCGGGCCGCCGCTCAGGCCCTCGCCGCCCGCCACGACTCCGCCCACCTGCACGTCTACGGGCTCGACCTGGCCGGCCAGAGTCTCGAGCCGCTGGAGGACCTCCCCCACCTCGGGGCGCTCATCCGGCCCGGCGACGACGAGCGCCTGCGGCGGCTGCTCCAACGGCTGAGCGACGAGCTGGCCGCCCGCCAGGCCACCGCCACCGCCACCGCCGACCGCCCGCTCATCCTGGTCCTCATCGACGGCGTCGCCGGCCTGCGGGCCGCACTCGACGACCGGGCCGGGCTGGCTGCCTTTGAGGCGCTGGGACGGGTCGTGGCCGACGGCGCTGCCCTCGGGATGCTCGTCGCCGTCGCCGCCGACCGGTCGGCGTCGCTGCCCGCGGCCTGGTCGGCCGCCGCCTCCCGCCGCCTGGCCTTCCGCTGCGGCGACCCCTTCGACCTGCTGTCCCTCGGGGCCGACCGGCTCGACCAGTCCCGGTGGCCGGAGGGCCGCTGCCTCGACCTCACCTCGGGTCTGGTGGCCCAGGTGGCGACCGGCCCCTGGCCGTCACCCATCAGCGAGGGCGAGCGGCCTCCGCCCGTGCGGGCCCTTCCCGCCGAGGCCGAGCTGGACCCCCTCCTCGCCGCCCATCCGGCCCGAGCGGGCGGCGACGGCCTCGAGCTGCCCCTCGGCGTCGACGGGCGTGACCTCGGCGTGGCGGTCGTCCGACTCCGCCCCGGACAGCCCTTCTTCGTGTGCGGGCCACCCGGCTCGGGCCGCACCACGGCCCTGGCCACGCTGCGCCGCGCCGCCGAGGCCGCGGGCTGCCCGGTGGCCGAGGCTGGCGCCGGCCTGGCCGAACGGCTTGGCGGCCCGCCGACCGCCGCACCGCTGGTCGTCGTGGTCGACGAC
This sequence comes from Acidimicrobiales bacterium, assembly GCA_038199465.1. Classification (GTDB taxonomy): domain Bacteria; phylum Actinomycetota; class Acidimicrobiia; order Acidimicrobiales; family JAUJNH01; genus JAUJNH01. The sequence continues at coordinate 6,495 of JBBPYZ010000218.1, forward strand.
GCCGACCGGGTCGACGACCTCGACGGGGCGCTGGCCCAGCTGGCCACGGGCCGCCACGCCACGGCTCACGTGCTGGCCGCCCTGCCGGCCGACGCCGGCCGGGCCGCCTTCGGCCACTGGACCGGTGAGCTGCGCCGGGTCGGTGCCGGCCTGGTGCTGCGCCCCCGCTCCGACCTCGACGGCGACGTCCTCGGCATCGCCCTGCTGCCCACCTGGCCGATGTCGCTGGCCCGGCCCGGCCGCGGGGTCCTCGCCGTGGGCGGCCAGGCCGTCCCGGTCCAGGTGGCGGGGTCGTGAAGGGGGTGCTGGAGCTCGGCCCGCTGGTGTCTACCGGTCCGCTGGCCACGGTCCACCGCGGCGTCCTGGGCGGCCGGGCCGTGGCCGTGAAGCGGGCGCGGGCCGAGGTGCCCGGGGCGGCGCTGGCGCTGCGCCGCGAGGCCCGCATCCTGCGCGCCACCACCCACCTCGGCCTCGTCCCGGTTCTCGACGTCGTCGACGATCCGCGGGCCCCGGCCCTGGTCCTCGGCTGGGCCGACGGGGGCAGCCTGGCCGACCTGCTGGCCGACGGCCCCGTGAGCGACGATCTGGTGGTGCAGCTGGTGCGGCCCGTGGCGGCCGCTCTCGAGGCCCTGCACCGGGCCGGGGTGGCCCACCTCGACGTGGCCCCCCAGAACGTGCTGCTGGCCGCCGCCGGCCCGATCCTGATCGATCCCGCGCCGCCCGGGGCGGGGACGCCTGGCTACACCGACCCGGCGGTGGCCGCCGGCGGCCCGGCCTCGGCCCGCAGCGACGTCTTCGGGCTGGCCGCCTGCATCCACGCCGCCCTCACCGGTCGCGGCCCCCGGGCCGGTGGCGGGGCGGCGATCGGGGTGGGGCTCCCGCCCGAGGTGCTGGCCGTCCTCGCCGCCGGCCTCCACCCCGACCCCCGGCAGCGGCCGGGCACGCCCGGAGCGCTGGTCGCCCGCCTCGCAGGGGCCCTGGGCTCCGCGGTGGCGCCGGACCCGTCGCCGGACCCGGCGCCGGCCCCGGGTCGCCCGGTGGTCCGCAGCAGCGCCCCGCCGGCCCACCCGCCCCGGACGTGGCCGTTCGAGCGGTGGCAGGACGAGGCGGACGCGGCCGCCGCTCGGCGCACGGCCGGCCCGTTCGCGGTGACACCGAAGCCCCGCCGCCGCCGCCCCTCGGCGTCTGACAGCACTCCACGACCCCGCGGAGACCGGCCCCCGCCCACCACCACCCCTGGGGGCAACCCATGAAACCCCAGCGTCCTACCACGCACTAGCGTGCTGCCCATGGCCAAGGACAAGAGTCGCTGGCTGAGCACTCGTGAAGCGTGCGACGAGCTCGGCATCACCCTCCGCACGCTCTACCGCATCATCGACGAGGGCAAGCTGTCGTGCTACCAGTTCGGCCGGGTCTACCGGCTGAAGACCGACGACGTCGAGTCGTTCCTGGCCCAGGCCATGGTCAAGCCGGGCGAGCTGGCCCACCTCTACCCCGAGCCTCGCGGCGCCGAGACCGAAGGGGCCGCACCCCCCGCCTGAGCCCCGGGCGTTGGCCTTACCGCTCATCCACCAGGCCGACCTCGGTCACCTGGCCCAGCGGGATCCAGCCCACCAGGCGGGGCTCGCCGGCCTGCTCCACCGACAGGACGTCGGCCCCGCAGCCCCGCAGCCGCCCGCTCCACACGTCGGGGTCGCCCGCCACCACCAGGCGCACCCGGGGTCGGTCGCCGGCCAGGCCGGTCAGCACGTCCACTAGGCGGGCGGCCAGCGGCGGCGTCCGGTTGCCCGCCGCCTCGCCGCCCCGGGCCGGAGCGCCGGCCCACGTGCCCGGTGCCGGCCGCAGCCAGGCCAGGTGGCCCACGGGCAGGAAGGTGGCGTCGCCCGTCGGGCTGCGCAGGGCCACGAAGTCGGCGCCCACCGCCACCAGCACCCCCCGGTGCACCCGGCCCTCGGTGGTGCGGGCCAGCACGGGCCGGCCCGCCTCGGCCAGGTCCAGGCACAGCCCGAGCAGCGTCGCCTCGTCGGCGGCCAGCTGGCGCAGCGACCGCTCCCGCAGGCGGGAGGTGACGGCCTCGTCCACCCGGGCCTCGGCCAGCCACAGGGCCAGCTCCTGGTCGAGCGCGTCCACCAGGCCTAGCCTGCCCGGCGTGGCCGACGACTGCGTCTTCTGCGGGATCCTGGCGGGGAGCGTGCCGGCCGAGGTGGTCCACGAGGGCCAGCACACCCTGGCCTTCCGCGACAGCACCCCGGTCGCCCCGGTGCATGTGCTGGTCATCCCGCGACACCACGTGATCTCAGCCGCCACCGTCGAGGAGGCCGACGCCGAGGTGGTGGCCGAGATGTTCGTCACGGCCCGCCTGGTGGCCGAGCAGGAGGGCGTGGCCGCCAGCGGCTACCGGCTGGTCTTCAACGTCGGCCGGGACGCCCGCAACACCGTTCCCCACCTCCACCTGCACGTCCTGGGCGGCCGTGCGCTGGAGTGGCCGCCGGGCTGAAGCCCGGAAACGCCCACCTTCGGCCCCGGTGGCCAGTACGCTTTCGCAGCGAACGCCGGATGCCCGATCAGACCGTCATCGTCCCCGTCCCCGACAACGCGGTGCTCCCGGCGCTGCTCGGGCCGGCCGACCAGCTGCTCCGGCTCATCGAGACCGCGTTCCCCGACACCGACATCGCCCTGCGCGACTCCGGCTTCACCATCACCGGGCCGGCCGCCGCCGAGGCCGGGAAGCTGATCGAGGAGCAGATCCGCCTGCTCCAGAGCGGCCACGAGCCCACCCCGGCCACCCTGGCCCAGTCGATCGCCATCGTGCGGGCCGGCCAGCGTCCCTTCGAGGTGCTGTCCCACGAGGTGCTGAAGAGCGCCCGGGGCCGCAGCGTGCGGCCCAAGAGCGCCGGCCAGAAGCGCTACGTCGATGCCATCGCCGCCAACACCGTCACCATCGGCATCGGCCCCGCGGGCACGGGCAAGAGCTACCTGGCCGTGGCCGCCGCCGTGCAGGCCCTGCAGGCCAAGCAGGTGGAGCGCATCATTCTCACCCGCCCGGCGGTCGAGGCCGGTGAGCGCCTCGGCTTCCTCCCCGGCGACCTGCTGGCCAAGGTCGACCCCTACCTGCGCCCGCTCTACGACGCCCTCTACGACATGCTCACCTCCCAGGTCACCCTCGAGCTGATGCAGAAGAGCGTGATCGAGGTGGCGCCCCTCGCCTACATGCGGGGCCGCACCCTGAACAACGCCTTCATCATCCTCGACGAGGCCCAGAACACCACCCGCGAGCAGATGAAGATGTTCCTCACACGCATCGGCTTCGGCTCCAAGGTGGTGGTCACCGGCGACGCCAGCCAGGTCGACCTCGACGTCGGCAAGTCCGGCCTCCACGGCCTCGAGAACATCCTCGAGGGGATCGACGACCTCGAGTTCGTCCGCCTCAGCTCCAAGGACGTGGTGCGCCACAAGATCGTGCAGGACATCGTTGACGCCTACGACGCCTACGACGACCGCAAGGTGCGCTGATCAGTGGCCGCCGAGGTCTTCTGTGCGGACGAGCAGGACGTCCACCCCGTCGACACCGCCCGCTGGGCCCACCTGGCCGAGCAGGTCCTCGACGCCGAGGGCGTGGGCGCCGAGGTCGAGCTGGCCGTGGTCTTCGTCGACGAGGTGGGGATCGCCGAGCTGAACGCCCGCTTCGGCGGCAAGGAGGGGCCCACCGACGTCCTGGCGTTCCCGATCGACGAGGAACCGCCGGAATCGGGCCGCCACCCCGACTCGGGCGGCAGCGGGCCGGGGGAGCCGAGCGAGCCCGACGAGCTGCCCCTGCTCCTCGGCGACGTCTACGTCTGCCCGTCGGTGGCCGCCCGCAACGCCCCCGACCACGCCGGCACCTACGAGGACGAGCTGGCCCTGCTGGTCGTGCACGGCATCCTCCACCTCCTCGGCATGGACCACGAGGAGGAGGGAGCGGCAGAGGAGATGGAGCAGCGCGAGCGGGCGCTGCTGGCCCGCTTCCACCGGCCGCCCGAGGACGGCCAGCTCCCGCCGCTGCTGCCCCGCACCACCGGCCCGTGGCTGGCCCCCCGCTCCACCGACGCCGCCCCGCCCGAGCGCCTCCGCCGCGACGGCGGCCCCGACGGCCTCGACGGCCTGCACGACCCCGACGAACCCGGCGGCCCCGGGTGAGGGTGGCCGGCGCCCTGCTCGCCGAGGGTGGTGGCGAGGCGCTGTCCAGCGGCGGGCTGATCGGCGTCAGCCTCACCATCGCCGTGCTGGTGGTGTTCGCTGGCTTCTTCGCCATGGCCGAGACGGCCCTGACCCGCATGAGCCGGGTGAAGGTGGTGGCCCTGGTCGAGGAGGGCCACAAGGGGGCCAAGGCGCTGAGCAAGGTGGTGAACGCGCCGGAGCGCTACATCAACCCCATCCTGCTCCTGGTGCTGGTGTGCCACACCCTCCTGGCCACCCTGGTCGGCAAGATCGTGGGGCCCTACGGCCTCATCGGGTTCGTGGCCAGCTACCTGGTCGAGCTGGTCGCCATCTTCGTGCTGGCCGAGTCCGGGCCCAAGACCTTCGCTGTGCAGCGCACCGAGCGGGCCGCCCTGCTGGCGGCACCGGCCATCGTCGCCATCGCCGGGTTCCCCCCCATCCGCCTGCTCACCCGGGGGCTGATCGGGCTGGCCAACATGCTGTTCCCCGGCTCCGGGTCTCCCGTGGGCCCCTCCACCTCCGAGCACGAGCTGCTGGCCCTGGCCACCGAAGCCGAGTCGGAGGACGTGATCGAGACCGAGGAGCGGGAGCTGATCCACTCGATCATCGAGTTCGGCGACACCATCACCCGTGAGGTCATGGTGGCCCGCCCCGACATGGCCAGCGTCGAGGCCTCCTCCAGCATCGACGACGCCCTCGAGATCCTCCTGCTGGCCGGCTACAGCCGCATGCCGGTGCACAACCGTTCCATCGACGACATCCGCGGCCTCGTCTACCTGAAGGACCTGGTGCGGGCCTCCCGCGACGGCAAGGGCGCCGAGCCGGTCGAGGAGATCGTGCGCGACGCCCACATCGTCCCCGAGACCAAGCGGGTGGCGGTGCTCATGCGCGAGATGCAGGTCGGCAAGTTCCACATGGCCGTCGTGGTCGACGAGTACGGCGGGGTGGCCGGCGTGGTCACCCTCGAGGACCTGATCGAGGAGCTGGTGGGCGACATCGTGGACGAGTACGACGACGAGGAGCCCCTGGTGAAGGACCTGGGCGACGGGGCGTGGAGCGTCGCCGGCACCATCCCCGTCGACGAGATCAACGAGAAGCTGCGCCTCGACGTGCCGGAGGACGACGACTGGGACACCCTGGGCGGCTACCTGTTCCACCGCCTCGGCCACGTCCCCGACATCGGCGAGCGGGTCGATTCCGACGGCCACATGTTCACCGTCGAGAAGATGGGCGCCAACCGCATCGACCGCATTCGCGTCGAGCCGGTGGCCGACGAGCCCGCCGACGCCTGAGCCCCGCCGAGGAGTGGGAACCGGAGGCGGGGCCACGGTGTCGAGAGGGGTGTGCAGACCGAACACGCCCTCCCCGAGCTCCTCCCGACGGTGAGAGGGGAACCTCCCCACCGGGCCCCCGGGTTCGAGGGGTTCTTCCGGGCCAGCTGGCCCGGGGCCTTCCGGCTGGCCTGCTTCCTC
>JBBPYZ010000219.1:0-6335 GCA_038199465.1 Acidimicrobiales bacterium
CGACGCCCGGGCCTTGGTCGACAGCTCGATCAATGGCGCCTCGAACATGGCGTTGGCGGCGACAGCACCCAGGCACCCCCCGCCGATCTGGGCGGGTACGTAGGCGAACACCTCCCGGGTGGTGACGCCGCCGAGGAACCGGTCGACCAGGGTGACCACGGGGTTGAGGTGGGCGCCGCTGACCGAGCCCAGCGCCAGGATGACGGCGACGAGGACCCCGACGGTGGCGGCGGCGTTCTCGAGCAGCTGCAGGCCGACGTCGCTGGGCGACAGCTGGGTGGCGGCGATGCCCGAGCCGATCACCCCGGCCACCAGCAGGGCGGTGCCCACCAGCTCGGCCAGCGCCTTGCGGGCCAGGTCCGACATCAGGGACGTCTCCGGTAAGATCGGTCTTCGTCGATGGGTGCAGTGTGGACGCTCGGATCGACCTCTGTCAATGAGAAGAGTCAATGGAGGAGCGTGGAATGTCCCGGACCAGCCCGCCTGAGGCCACTGCTCAGGTGTTGTGCGGTGCGCCGCTGACCAGTGGCCGACTCACAACGGCCGACGCCGTCGAGCTGGCCAGGGTCCTTGCTGCGCTGGCAGATCCTGTCCGCCTGCAGCTCGTCTCCCTCGTCGCCGCCAACGGCGAGGTGTGCTCGTGCGATCTTCAGGGGCCGCTGGGCAGGAGCCAGCCCACCATCAGCCACCACACCAGCGTGCTGGTGGAGGCCGGTTTCCTCCGTGGCCGCAAGGCCGGCCGGTGGACGTGGTGGTCGCTCGTCCCCGAGCGCCTGGCCCAGATCAGCACGCTCCTCGGCGGCTGAGCCCTGCGGCCGCCCTGGCGCTAGGCCGGGGCGAGGGCCAGGACCCGGTCGGCCACGCTCATGAGGGCGAGGACGGCCGGGGCGGTCGGCGCGGTGTCGAGCGGGGCCAGGCCCTCGCGGTCGGCGGCGACGATGGCCTGGTCGTCGGGGACGACCACGATCTCCTGGCCGGGCAGCGCCGCCTTGATGGCGTCGAGGTCGGCCTCGGTGCGGATGCGGCTGGCCACCACGATGATGCGGCCCATCACCTTCTCCTTGGCCAGGGTGGCGGCCCGGGCCCCCACCTCAAGCGACTTGGGGGTGGGCTCGACCACGACGAGGACGACGTCGACCGGCGTCTCCCCCAGGCGGGTCAGGGTGCCGATGCCGGCCTCGCAGTCGGCCACAACAATGGTGTCACCGAACTCCACGCTGCTGAGCAACTGCTCAGCCGAGAGCCCGCATCACGCACACCCTGGTTCGGGGTTCTCGATCCTGGAGACCACGGCCAGGCGCACGTTGTCGGGGGCGTCGGAGCCGAAGCGGGCGATCAGCTCGTCCCAGCCGGGGGCGTGCTCCTCGTTGCCCTCCTCCAGGCTCTGGCGCATCGACTCGAGGCGCTCGGTCTCGTCGTCGCCGACGCCGAGGGAGATCCCGAGGTTGGGGTTGCTGTCGCAGTCGAGGGCCACGACCGACAGGCCGCGCCGGCCGAGGGTGCGGGCCACGATGGCCGAGGTCGTGGTCTTGCCCGATCCACCCTTGCCAACCACAGCAACCTTCATGTGCGCTCGCTCTCCTCGGTGGCCGCAGCCGGCTCGTTCGCTTCCGCCTGCGACTGTACCGCCCCGTCCGAGGCAAGGAAGGCGGCACGGTCAGGGCCACCGAGGCGGCGCCGCAGCTCGACGTGGACCGCCGTTCCGACCAGGGCCTCCAGCTCCTCCCCCAGCGACTCGACCACCGGGCGGTCGCCCACGTAGGCCCGGTCGCCCTCGGTGCAGCACCAGGCCATGGTCTCGCCCTCGTCACCCCAGTCGGCCCGGCTCCACCGCCGCACCGTGGCCACCTCGATGCCGTCGGCCCGCTCCTCCCAGTCGACCCGCAGCGGCAGCTGCCCGCACACCCCGGGCTTCCACTCCCGGGGCGGCTCGCCGGCGTCGGTGGCGGCCAGGTGGAGGGCACAGCCGGCCCCGCCGGCGAACCCTGGCCGGTTGAGGAAGATGCAGGCGCCGTCGACCACCCGGGTGGCGTTGCGCTCGTCGTCGCGGAAGATCCCGCCCTCGGCGGCGGCGACATGGTGCTCGAACCGCTCCGGCTTCAGGCAGGCGGCCAGGGCGCTGAGCAGGCGGGCCTCGTCCTCGTCGGCCAGCTCGGCGCCCACCGAGCAGCAGCCCTGGCCCAGGTGCTCGGCGGGCTCGTCCAGGATCCCGAGGCACCCCCGGCCCCAGATGCAGGTCCAGCGCGAGGTGAGGAAGGACCGGTCGAAGCGCCACACCGTGTCGCCGGCGTCGATCTCCTCGACCTCGTCCACGGGCCGATGGTAGGGGGCCCGTCCGGGCTTCGGCAGGGGCCGGCCCGGCGCATCGGTCAGAGTGGGGGCATGCCGGGACGCGACTTTCGGCGCATCGCCGTGGTCAACCGGGGCGAGGCCGCCACCCGGTTCATCCACGCCGTGCGGGAGTTCGAGCGCCAGCACCAGCTGGGCCTGCGGGTGATCGCCCTCCACACCGCGGCCGAGCGCCACGCTCGCTTCGTCCGGGAGGCCGACGAGGCGGTGTGCCTGGACGACGTCACCGCCCCCGAGCCCACTGCGACCAGCCCGTACCTCGACCACGACGTGCTGGAGCGTGCCCTGCTGCGGGGCGGCGCCGAGGCGGTGTGGCCGGGCTGGGGCTTCGTGGCCGAGGACGCGGCGTTCGCCGAGCGCTGCGAGCGCCTCGGGATCACCTTCCTCGGGCCGACGGGGGCGGTGATGCGCCGCCTGGGCGACAAGATCGCGGCCAAGCGCCTGGCCGAGGAGGCCGAGGTGCCCGTGGCCCCGTGGAGCAACGGGCCGGTCGAGACCGTCGCCGAGGCGCGGGCCCACGCCGAGGTCATCGGCTACCCGCTGATGGTCAAGGCGACCGCCGGCGGCGGGGGCCGGGGCATCCGCCACGTCACCGCCGAGCCCGAGCTGGGGGCGGCGTTCGACAGCGCCCGCAGCGAGGCCGGCCGCTCCTTCGGCGACCCCACCGTGTTCATGGAGCGCCGGGTCAGCCAGGCCCGCCACGTCGAGGTGCAGATCATCGGCGACGAGCACGGCACGGTGTGGGCCGTCGGCGTGCGCGACTGCTCGATCCAGCGCCGCAACCAGAAGGTCATCGAGGAGTCGCGCTCGACCGCCCTGTCGCTCGACCAGGAGGCCGAGCTGAAGGGGGCGGCGGCCCGGCTGTGCCAGCTGGCCGGGTACACCGGCGCCGGAACGGTCGAGTTCCTCTACCAGCCGGCCGAGCGCACCTTTGCCTTCCTCGAGGTCAACACCCGCATCCAGGTCGAGCACACCGTCACCGAGATGACCACGGGGCTCGACCTGGTGAAGCTGCAGATCCACGTGGCCCGGGGTGGCCGGCTGGTCGGCGACCCGCCCCCGTCGTTCGGCCACGCTCTCGAGGCCCGCCTCAACGCCGAGGACCCCGACCGCGGGTTCGCCCCCGCCCCCGGCGTCGTCGAGATGTTCGCCCTTCCCACCGGGCCCGGCATCCGGGTCGACACCGGGGTGGAGGAGGGCGACGTGATCTCGCCGCTCTACGACTCGATGGTGGCCAAGGTGCTGGCCTGGGGCCAGGACCGCGACGAGGCCCGGGCCCGACTGGCCCGGGCCCTGCTCGAGACCGCCGTGGTGGTGCGGGGCGGTGTGACCAACAAGTCGTTCCTGCTCGACCTCCTCGCCGCCCCCGAGGTGATCGCCGGCACCGTCGACACCGGCTGGCTCGACCGCTGTACCGCCGACGGCGCCCGCCTGGCCGCCGAGGACCCGACGACCGCCCGGGCCGCCCTGGTGGCGGCGGCCATCGACGCCGACGAGACCGAGACCGGCCTGGAGCGGGCCCGCTTCCTGGCCTCGGCCAGCCGGGGCCGGCCCCAGGCCAGCCGGGAGGTGGGCCGAGATGTGGAGCTGGTGCACGGCGGCCAGTCCTACGCCGTGCGGGTGGCCCGGGCCGGGCCCCACGGCTGGTACCGGGTGGGGGTCGACGGCCACGTGGTCGACGTGGTGTTCGAGCGGCTGGCCCGTTTCCGCAGCCGCCTGCAGATGGGAGGCCGCAATCACAGGATCGTTTCGTCGACCTCCGGCACCGAGCACATGGTCGAGGTCGACGGGCGGGCCTACCGGCTTGCCGGCGACGACGGGGGCTTCGTGCGGGCACCGGCGGCGGCGGTGGTAGCCGCGGTCCTGGTGGCCCCCGACGATGTCGTCGCCGTCGGCACCCGCCTGCTCGTGGTGGAGAGCATGAAGATGGAGGTGGCCATCACCTCACCGGTGGAGGGCCGGGTCCGCAACGTCTTCGTCTCGAACAACGCCCAGGTGCAGGCGGGCGCCCCGCTCGTCCGCCTCGAGACCGTCGCCCCCGAGGACGCCCCGGCCGCCACCGCCGGAACCCGCCTGCGGTTCGACGAGGTGCACACGCCCGCCAAGGACGACCCTCGGGCCCGCAGCCTGGAGGACATCCAGACCCTGCGCTCGTTCCTGGCCGGGTTCGACCTGACCCCGGGTGAGGCCCGCCAGGTGCTCGACCGGTACCTGGCCGACCGGGCCCGGGCGGACGGGGCGCAGCTGGAGCTGTTCCGGGGCGAGCTGGCCGTGCTGGCCACCTTCGCCGACCTGTGCGAGCTGACCCGCAACCGCAGGGAGGATGACGCCGAGGGCGCCGACCCCGGGCGCAGCCACCGCGAGCACTTCCGCACCTACCTGCGCTCGCTCGACGTGGACCGCGAGGGCCTGCCGGAGCGGTTCCGGGCCGCCCTGCTGCGGGCGCTCGGCCACTACGGGGTGACCGGGCTCGACCGCACCCCCGAGCTGCACGACGCCCTCCACTCGATCGTGCTGGCCCACGAGCGGGCGCCGTCGCACGTCCCGGTGGTGCTCGGCCTCCTGGAGGGCCTGGCCGCCGGGGCCGAGACCCTGGCCCTGTCTTCCCGGGAGGAGCTGCGGGACATCCTCGACCGCCTCATCGTGGCCACCCAGCGCCGCTTCCCCGTGGTGGGCAACCTGGCCCGCAGCATCCGCTACCGGTGCTTCGACCTGCCGCTCATCGACCAGGCCCGGGCCGAGGCGATGGCCGACGCCCGGGACCGGCTGGGCCGGCTCCTCGACGGCCTGGACGGGCCCGACCGCGAAGCGCTCCTGGTCGGGCTGGTGGCCACCCCGCAGCCCCTGCTCCCGCTGCTGGCCGAGCGGATCGGCGATCCGGCCGTCGGCCTGCCCATGCTCGAGGTGCTCACCCGCCGCTACTACAAGATCCGCGACCTCCACAGCATCCGGTCCATCGTGGTGGAGGGAGAGGAGCTGCTCACCGCCGACTACGAGCACCGGGACCGGCGGGTGCACGTCGTCAGCGGTCGCAGCGACATGGCGGCGCTGGCCGAGGTGGCAAGGGCCTGCGCCAGCGCAGCGGCGACCTGGCTGGGGGCCCCGCGCGCAGGCGCCGAGGCCCGGCCGGCCGACACCGTCGTGGTCGACCTCTACGTCGGCCGGCACGGCCCGGCGGCCACCGACGACGAGCTGGCGACGACGCTGGCCCCGGTCCTCGACGGGGCCGGCTTCCCCGACGCCGTCGGCCGGGTGGCGGTGGCGGTCTGTCCGGCCGACGGCTCGGCGGCGCCGGCCCAGCAGCTCACCTTCCACCGCCACGGCAGGGGCTTCGTCGAGGACCCGATCGTGCGCGGCCTCCACCCGATGATCGGGCGCCGGCTGCGGCTCTGGCGGCTGGAGAGCTTCGAGCTGACCCGGCTCCCCTCGGAGGCCGACGTCTACCTGTTCGACTGCGTGGCCCGGGACAACCCCTCCGACGAGCGCCTGGTGGCCATCGCCGAGGTGCGCGACCTCACCCTGGTGCGGGACGCTTCGGGCACCGTCACCGCGCTGCCGGAACTCGAGCAGGTGCTGGCCGCCTGCCTCGACAGCCTCCGGTCGGCCCTGGCCGTGCACCCCCGCGGCGACCGGCTGGCCTGGAACCGGGTGCAGCTGGACGTGGCGCCGGTCGTCGACACGCCCATTGAGGAGCTGCAGGTCGTGGCCCGGCGGCTAGCCCCGATCACCGAGGGCCTGGGCCTCGACCAGATCCTGGTCCACTGCCGCGTGCCCGCCGGCGCTGGAGGCCGGGAACAGCCCGCCGGCGCAGGCTCGACGAGGGACGTGGTCGTGCGGGTGGGCACGCAGGCGGCGACGGGGCTGACCGTGCGGGTCGACGAGGCCCCCACTGCGCCGATGGAGCCGCTCGACGCCTACACCCGAAAGGTCATCGAGGCGGACCGTCGGGGCGCCCCCTACCCCTACACGCTGGTCCCCGTGCTGGC
>JBBPYZ010000220.1:0-5958 GCA_038199465.1 Acidimicrobiales bacterium
CCTGCTGTCGCCGGTCGTGCGCCGGCTGATCGCCGAGCACGACCTCGACCCCGCCCAGATCTCGGGGACCCGCCTAGGCGGGCGCCACACCCGGAGCGACGGCTTGAAGCTGGTGGACGACAGCGGCGGCGGTTCGTCCAGGCCGGCGCCCACATCTGCCCCGGCCGCCAAGGCCCCGGCCTCTGCGCCCGATGCCGCGGAACCGGCCCCGGCCGCTCCCCGGCCCACCCCGTTCCCGGGGGCCCAGGCCGGGGAGCGGGACGAGGTCATCCCCTTCACCCGCATCCGGCGGGCCACGGCCGAGCACATGGTGCGCTCCAAGGCCACCAGCGCCCACACGATGGTGGCCGTCGAGGTCGACTACCTCGGGGTCGAGAAGGTGCGCAAGGCCAAGAAGGACGCGTTCAAGGCCGAGGAGGGCGTGGGCCTCACCTACCTGCCCTTCGTGGCCCGCGCCGTCATCGACGCCCTGGCCGACTACCCCCACGTCAACTCCTCGGTGGGCGACGACGAGCTGATCGGCCACCGCTACGTCGACCTCGGCATCGCCGTCGACCTCGGCTTCGAGGGCCTGCTCGTCCCGGTCATCCGCGACGCCCACGAGAAGCGCCTGCGCCCGATCGCCCGCCAGGTCGGCGACCTGGCCGCCAAGGCCCGCACCAAGCGCCTCTCGCCCGACGACCTGGTGGGCGGCACGTTCACCCTCACCAACGCCGGGCCGTTCGGCACCTTCCTCACCATCCCGGTCATCAGCCAGCCCCAGACGGCCATCCTGTCCACCGACGGCGTGAAGAAGAAGCCGGTGGCGGTCACCCTGCCCGACGGCAGCGACGGCATCGCCGTCCACCCCGTCGGCATCCTGGCCCTCTCCTTCGACCACCGCGCCTTTGACGGCGCCTACGCCGCCGCCTTCGTCGCCCGCGTCAAGGAGATCCTGGAGACCAGGGACTGGTCCACCGAGATCTGAGCCCCGCTCCGGGAGGATCTTCGCGACAGCCGGGCGGTCGATGGCATCGGGGAGGGGTGGGGGAGGTGGAGGATCTGGTCCTGCCCGAGGCAGGGCGCGCCGGTGACTTTGTCGCGTTCTACCGGGAGGCGTACCCGGACGCCGTCCGGCTGGCGGTGCTGCTGGTCGGCTTCGATGACGCCGAGGACGTGGTGCAGGCGGCGTTCACCGCCGTCTTTGGCCGCTTCGACCAGGTCGAGCGTCCGGCGGCGTACCTGCGCACGACGCTGGTGAACCAGTCTCGCCAGCTGCACCGGTCGGCCCGCCGGCGTGACCGCCGGCAGCGGCTGGTGGCCGAGCCGGAGGCCGTACCGCCCGAGCACCGGGAGCTGCTCGACGTCCTCGGCCGGCTCAGCCTCGACCAGCGCAGCGTCCTGGTGCTGCGGGTGTGGGCGGGCTGGCCGGACCACGAGATCGCCACCGCCCTCGGCTGTCGCCCCTCCACGGTCCGATCCCACGCCCTGCGGGCCATGGCCCGCCTTCGTCAGGAGCTGCAACCGTGAACGAGCTGACCGACGACGAGCTGACGAGCCGCCTCGCCGCGAGCCTCGACGAGGCGGCGGGGAGGGCCGCCCTGGCCAACCCGGTGTGGCCCGGTCCGTCGATGGCGACGCCGGCGGCTGGGCCGCCCCTCCCCTGGCCACGGGTCCTCGCCGGAGCCATGCTCACCGTGGCCCTGGCCGCAGCGGCGACCGTCGCCGTGATCTCCCGAGAGGACCGGAGCCGGGTCTCGGTCGGCCCGCCGACGCCCACGACGGCCGGCCTCTCCTCCACGGTCGCGGTCGACGCTCTACCTGGTCCGGTCGGATCGTGGTCCCCGGGCACGGGTCCGAGGACACGGCTCGGGCAGCTCCCCGCCCTGGGTGACGACCCGACCGAGCGGGCCACCCTCGCCATCCAGGTCGGCGTTGGCACCCGGTGGGTGTGGGCCGTGGCCGGCGTCGGCGACCGTCGCCTGCGCTCGGCCCTCGACTCGTCGGAGGCGGCGCCTGCCGCGCTGACCGGGGACGGGGGCCGTTTGGCCGTCGCCTTCCCCGGCCTGGTGAAGGTGGTCGACGTGCGGTCGGGCAGGGTCAGCGACCGGCCGAGCGCCCTGGCCGGTGGCCCAGCCCGTGCGGTCGCCTGGTCCCCCGACGGCGGGTCGATCGCCGTGCTGCGCGACGTGGGAGACCCTCTGCAGGGCACGTCCGGTCCGGCGGTGATCGAGGTGCTGGCCGCCGACGACGCCGTGGGCCGCTTCGCTCCCACCGCAGTGCCCATGGGCATCGACTGGTCGCCCGACGGCCGCCGCCTGCTCACCACCGGGACCCACAACGACGGGCCTGCCCTCGGCGGGGCCAGCGACGGACGGGCCCAGGTCATCGACGTCGCCGCCGGCACGGCGACGTCCTTGCCGGCGGGGCGGGGTGCGATCGTCGGCTGGTACGACGACCGAACCCTGCTGCGCTCGGCGGCAGGGCCGCCGGTGGACAGTCGCCCTCCCTCCCCTCCGGGGGTGACGACCACCAGCCTGCCGGCGGCCCCTGGGTCGGTCCAGGGCGTCGTCGACTTCCTCGACCTGGACGGCAATGTCGTGCGCCGGCTCGATACCGTCGAGGGAAGCTTGAGCCAACGCATCCCTCCGCTCGACCCGAGCCGACGCTTCGGGCTCCTCAGTCCGGACTCCAGCGGGGGGGACCGGCCCTATGCCGCCGTGGTGGATCTTCAGTCGGGCGTGACGGTCGGGAGCCTGATCGACCCTCGGGCCCTCCCCTATGTGATCGGCCTCGGCCCCGGCACGGTCATCGTGGCCGGCGAGATGAACGGCGGCTTCGAGGTGAAGGCCGTCGACTGGCTCACCGGCCGATCCACCCCCCTGGCCACCCTCCCCTTCCGCTATGAGCGCTTCGGGTTCAGCCCCGGGGCCCAGGCGGTGCTCCCCCGCTGATGTCGCTTCCTTACGAGGGATTGCTCACGGGCCGCGGGGGGTGCAGATTCAGCGGGTCCAGGGGCCAGTGATGGCGTAGGTGAAGCCCGGGACTTGGACGTTGACGAACATGTACTTCGCATCAGGGGAGAAGCAGGCGCCGGTGAACTCGGAGTACTCGCCGTCGGACAGGATGCGGTTGTCGGCGAAGAACGACGGGTTGCCGCGGCCGTCGAGGCTGAGCACGTGGTTGAAGCCGGCCCCGTCCTCGCACAAGAAGGCGCCGCCGAACGGGGCGACCACGATGTTGTCCGGGCCGTCGAACACCGCCGGGTTGGTGTCGCGGTCCGGGGCCAGGGGGAAGTAGGCGACCAGGGTCAGGCGTTGGCGGCGGGGCCGGTAGCGCCACACCTGGCCGTCGTGGCCCATGGCCGGGCGTGTGGTGTTCTGGACCACGGCAGGCAGGTCGGCCGGGGGGTGGTTGAAGCTGCAGTTCAGCCAGGCGGTGCCCTTGCCCCACCAGCAGCCCTCGTACTTCTTCGAGCGGGTGACGAAGGTGCTGGGGTTGAGGCCGGTGGTGGCGGCGAACTGCTTGCGGATGGAGGTCGTGGCCGCGGTGGGGTCGCCGACCGGGACCCACTGCACGGTCAGGATCTCGCCCACCCGGGTGACCTGGGCCAGGTCATCGATCGGGCTCCCGGCGCCGTCGAAGCAGCGGGCCACCTCGAGGAGGCCGCCGGCCTCGTAGGAGCCGTAGCGCCCCGAGGCCCTGGTCGGGGTGAAGCGGTACAGGAGCCCGTTGGGGTTGCTGGCGTCCTCGGTCAGGTAGGCGACGTTGGTCGACGGGTCGATGCACACCGCCTCGTGGGCGAAGCGGCCCATCGCCTCCAGCGGTTCGCCGGTGGTGCGCCGGCCGAGGCTGTCCACCTCGAACACCCACCCGTGGGTCTTGGTGGAGCCGGCGGGGGTCGACTCGGTCTCCTCGCAGGTGAGCCAGGAACCCCAGGGGGTGACGCCGCCGGCGCAGTTGCTGAGCGTGCCGGCCAGGCTGACGTAGCGGCGCAGGGCTTGGGCCCGCCTGTTCAGGACCAGGTTGGTGGTGCCACCGAGGGCCAGGGCGTCGTAGAGGGGAGCGCCGGTGTCGTGGGGCACCGGCGAGACGGCGCTGGTTCCGAGCTCGTGGTTCTGCACCAAAATCGTGCCCTGGCGGTGGGCGAACGAGCCGGTCCCGTCGGGGTGGCCCGGGTAGTCGCCCCCGGCCCCGTCGAGCCGGTCCTTGACCAGGCCGGTCACCCCGTCGGCCTCGCCGGCGACTGCGACGATCGTGTACGAGAAGCCGGGGGGCAGGTCGAGGCGGCCCGCGGGGTCGGGCACGAGCGGCCCGTAGCCCCCCAATGGCACGGCGGCAGCGGGAAGGGCCTTGGCCAGGGAGGCGAAGCCGCCCAGAGCGAGGCCGGCCCCGGCGAGGGCGGAGGTCTTGAGCACGTCACGTCGACTGGTGGCCATGGGGCGACCGTACGAGCGGAGGGTTGCGGGGGAGCGAGGAGCAGGTGGACGTTGGGTGAACGTCGCACCAACCCTCAGGATCAGCCGCCCAGGGCCGTCACCCCGAAGCCGCTCCCCCGCGTCGCTTGGGCGCGCACCGGGCGACGCGCACGTGGACGACCGAGGGGGAGCTGACGAAGTCGACGACGCCGTAGCCCTCGGTGAGGCCTTGGACGTCGTCGAAGAGGCGAGCTCCGGCGCCAAGCAGGACGGGTACCACGGCCAGGTGGAGCTGGTCGACCAGGCCGGCTCGCAGATACTGCTGGACGGTGGTGGCGCCGCCACCGATCCTGACATCCGCGCCGTCGGCGGCGGTGAACGCCTGCTCCAGCGCAGCCTGTGTGCCGTCGTTGACGAAGTGGAACGTGGTCCCGCCCCGCATGGCGACGGGAGGTCGGGGGTGGTGGCTGAGCACGAACACCGGGTGGTGGAAGGGCGGCTCGTCGCCCCACCAGCCGAGCCAGGGATCACCGGCCCAGGGGCCCCGGACGGGGCCGAACATGTTGCGACCCATGATGGTGGCGCCGATCGCGACCTCGCCCTGGGCGACAAAGTCGTCGTCGATCCCCTGCTCGCCGCCGGTCATCCCGTGCACCCGTCGGAACGAGCGGGTGGCGAAGGCCCACTCGTGCAGCTGGGTGCCACCGACGCCGAGCGGGTTGTCGAGGCTCTGGTCGGGTCCGGCGACATAGCCGTCGAGGGAGACGGCCAGGCTGTGCACGCGCAGCTTGGGCATGCCGCCACGACGGAACCCAGGGTCGGAACTCATCGGTCAACTCATCGGTCAGCGGCGGTCAGGCGGGCGGCCCGGGTGGGTGGAGGTGGTGGTGGTGGTCGCCCAGTGTCTCCTCCAGGCCGTCGAGCAGGGCCACGCCCCGGCTCAGGCCCTCGGCCACCGCCGCCCGGTAGAGCCGCACCATCGGCTTGCCGGACATCGTCTCCAGCAGCCGTACAGGGCCAGGACCTTTTGTCCTCTGCCGCCCGCCGAAGGCGCGCCAGGCGTACGGTCAGGCTGTGCGGGTGTGGCGGGTGGCCATGGTGGTGCTGATCGTCGTCGGCGGCGCCGGGTGGGGCGCGGCACCGGCCCAGGCCGAGGAAGGGGTGCGCCTGCGCGCCACCCCCGGCTGGGCCGGGCGCTGCCGCGGCGGGCAACCCATCCTCGTGCGGGCCCTCATCAGCGCCGACCGGCTGGTCAGCGGCGTGCTGTCGGCTGAGTCGACGTTCGGGCCGTCTCCCTCGGTCACCGAGGTGCCCGTCGAGGTGGCGGGCGGCACCGAGGAGGAGGTGGTGCTTGTGGTCCCGTCCCCGTTCGGGTGCGGAGGGCTGCGCCTGCGGCTGCTGGAGGGGAGGGGCGCCACCACGACCGAGGTCAGCATCCCCGACGCCGGCGACACCGTCCTGCTCGGCTTGCTGCCGGGAGCCCGCCGGGGCACGACGCCTCCGTCGGCCGTGGCCCGCACCGGGGTGGCCGCCGTCGCCGCCCTGGAGCCCGACCTCCTCG
>JBBPYZ010000221.1:0-28479 GCA_038199465.1 Acidimicrobiales bacterium
AGGTGGGGTCAAAGGCCCAACTCTTGGCATCCGTCACCCCTGAACCTCTACCAGGACGCGGAGGTCCAGGTGGACGGCCTGAAGCACGTCGCCAGGTTGATACTCCGATCGCAGGACGGCGAAACCCCTGTACCCCTCCGCCGTCGCCAGGGTGACGAGGTGGAGTCCGAGCAGGTACAGCGTCGGGTTGATGTGGGTGAGGCCGGATCGGACTGACACAAGGCCAGCGACGGCAAGGAAGAGCGCGTAGGCAGCCAGGTCGCTTCCACTGGGCGAGGGCACAGCAAGAAAAGGCAGCAAGTACGTAGCGAGGTAGCCCGAGACCTGCGCCCCTTCGTCTCGAACCTCAACCACGGTGTAGGGACTCGGGGCCACCGAACGTGGCACCCACAGGACGAGTCGGACGGTGTCGGCGATCAACAGGCCCGCCAGCACACCGAGTGCGACCCGGAGCCAGGCGGCTTCGAACCTCAGGGCAAGCAGCCCGAACAACGGGGCGTAGGAGCTGCCGAAGAGGCGCAGGCGCGTCGACCCCGCAGCGAGCTTGGCTCGGCCATGGTGCTTGGTCAACATCCGCCTCCTCCCATCCCTGGCGCCTGCTGGCATCGTATGCAGGCCGTGTGACAGCCAGTGACTCCGTGTCAAGTCCCGGTACCCGCACGACACGTCGGCTCCGGTCGGGTTGCAGAATGGGTGCAAGCGACCACCGGGAGCAGAAGAGCCGGTGCTTGCGCACCGGCTCTGACCTGCACTTCTGTGGTGGCGGGGGCAGGATTTGAACCTGCGACCTTCGGGTTATGAGCCCGACGAGCTACCTGACTGCTCCACCCCGCGGCGAGGAGAGCGAGGGTACCACGGGTCCACCACCTGTCCAGACGGGTTGGTTAGGTTCAACGGTTCATGTGGTTTCGACGCCGCCGCCAGGTGGTCCCAAGTGTCCCGCCGGTTGACGAGGACGAAGCGGTGCGCATCCTGCCGCCGTCGACGGCGACGCTGGTGGCCAGCCCACCGGCGCTGCGGGTGGAGCGCTACGTGGCCGCCCTCGCCTTCCACAACGCCCAGCTGGAGGACCGGATCGGCCAGCTGGAGCGGAGGTCGGCCGATCGGGAAGATGCCCACCTCGACCTGCCCACCAACACCGACCTGCTCGAGGTGCGGCTGCACTCGGCGCGGGTGTCGGCCGACCTCGGCCGCCTCGCCCTTGAGCTGCGCACCGAGGTAGCCGAGATCAAGGACGAGACCGACCGGGCCGCCAAGACCTCGGCGCGGGCGGTCACCGCCGCCCAGAAGGCTCAGGACCCCGAGCGCCTGGTCCAGCTGGCCGAGGAGCTGCTGGAGCTGGCCGACGCCCTCGACGCCCGCCGTCGGGCCTCCTGAGCCCAGCAGCCCTTTCACCCGTCCGGTGGACCTGCACCGGCTGGGGTGTGCGCGCGCCGCGCCACCTCCCGGATCAGCCGGAGGCGGTCGTAGTGGTCTGGGCCGGCCCCGGCGCCGGCGGGGTGGAGGTTGATGATGTGGCGGCAGGCGCTCCCTCGGCGGGCGCTCCCTCAGCGGGCACCGCTCCCGCGCTGCGGCCGGCCTGGCGAACCAGGTCGGCGGCCTCGTTCACCTTGCGCTGGTACTCGGCGAGATCACCCTTCTGCAGGGCGGCCTGGGCGGCGACGAAGGCGGTGTCGGCCCGGGCGATCAGGTCACCGACCGAGGCTGAGGGCCCCGAGGGTTCCGTCGGGGGCGGGCTGCCGCCGGGTGGTGGAGCGTCGGTGCCCGGGTTCTGCTCGAGGGTGGCGGGGGCGCCGGGGAACAGCTCGGCCAGCGCCTCGGCCAGGGTGTTCTTCATCACGGCCTTGTTGCCGTAGACGGCGATGACCCGCACCAGCTTGGGCAGCGGGTTCTGGTCGGCCTGCACGTACAGCGGGCGCACGTAGATGATCGACTTCTCGATCGGTATGAGCAGGATGTTGCCGAACAGCACCGAGCTGCCCTCCTGGTTCAGCAGCGAGATCTGCGAGGAGATGACGCTGTCGGCCAGGATGTTCGAGGCCACCAGGGACGGGCCGCTGATCTGCTGGCCCGCCGGGGTGCGGAACAGGATGAGCTTGCCGTACTCCCCCGGATCGGACCGGGCAGTGAGGAAGGCGGTGAGCTGGAGGCGGTTGTCCTGGCGGTCGAACGGAACGTACGGCACCGTCAGCACAAAGCGCTCCTCGGTGTCGCCCGGCAAGCGCTGCAGCTGGTAAGTGGGCGGGATCCGGTTGTCCGCACCGGATGACAGCTTGGTCAGGCCGAAACGCCCGGCGCCGCCGGGCGCTCCGGGCACCGCTGGCCTCGGGGCTCCAGCGGAGGCGCTGCTCGTGGCCTGCACCCCGGGGTCGGGGCTCACGTTCCAGCGGTCGGTGGCCGAGAAGAACTCGCTCGGGTTGGTGATGTGGTAGCGGCCCAGGAGGTTGGCCTGCAAAGCGAAGAGGTCCTCGGGGTAGCGGAAGTGCTTCTCCAGCGCCTCGTAGTCGACGGCGGCCTCCCCGGTGAGCGACGCCGGGTCGGTGAACAGACCGGGGAAGGTCTTCGAGTAGGCCTTCAACACCGGGTCGGCGCCGTCCACGGCGTAGAGCGTGACGGTGCCGTTGTAGGCGTCGACCACGGCCTTCACCGAGTTCCTGGCGTAGTTCACGCCGGCCAGCGCACCCCGGGCGCCGACGCTCTGGCTGTAGGGGTAGCGGCTGCTGGTGGTGTAGGCGTCGACGATCCAGACGATGCGCTTGTCCGGGGTGACCACGGCGTAGGGGTCGCTGTCGAGGGTGAGAAAGGGGGCCACCTTGCCCACCCGCTCCTTCACCCCCCGCACGTACAGCACCTTGCTCTCGTCGGTGATGAAGGGCGAGGTGAGGATGTTGATCTCGCGATAGCGAACGGCGAAGGCGAGCTTGCGGGCGGCGGAGCCGAGCTCGACGCCGGTGGTGCCCCCGTACTGCGAGGTCTCGTCACTCCCGTCTGGCAGCTGGAAGTCGATCTCGGGCTGCTTGGTGCGCACGATGGCGTAGTCCTGGGCGCCCGACTGGTCACCCTGCTCGCCGACGTAGATCCTGGGCTGCTCGAGCGGCGGCGCCCCCGTGGGCGGCAGGCCCTTCAGCGAGTAGGCGGGGAAGCCGTCCGCGGTGGCGGCGTTGGCCGGGGCGATGACGGCGCCGTAGCCGTGGGTGTAGGCCAGGTGGCGGTTGACCCAGTTGTCCTGCGGCAGCTCGGACGGCTTGAGCTCACGGGTGGCCACCACCACCTGGGTGGGCTGGCCGTCCAGCTGGTAGCGGTCGATGTCGACGTCGAGCACCTGGTAGTAAGGCCGGAAGCTCTGCTGCTGCTGCCAGGTGACCCGGGCCAGCCGCTCGTCGGGGTCCCACAGCCGGATGTTGCGGATGGTGGCGGCGTCCTCCTGCAACGTCTCGCCCGTCACCGCTCCGGGGGCCTCGGTGTAGTCGAAGTTCCTCACCTCGACGTCGGTGAGGCCGAAGGCCGACCGGGTGGCGTCGATGTTCCGCTGGATGTACGGCGTCTCGAGGCGGTTCTCGGCCGGCTTCACCTTGAACTGCTGGATGGCCGCGGGGTAGGCCGCCCCGACCAGCACGGTGACGAACAGCCACAGACCGGTGCTGACCGCCGGGAGGGCGAAGCCCCGTCGCCAGATGTTGGCCAGGAGCAGCAGCCCGGCCGCCACGGAGATGAGCGTGAGCAGGCCCAGGGCCGGCAGGCGGGCTTTCACGTCGGTGTAGAAGGCGCCCTGGGCGAAGCCCCGGTCGGAGTAGACCAGCTCGAAGCGCTCGAGCCAGTAGCTGTAGGCCTTCACAAAGGCGACACCGGCCAGGAGCACCGAGATGTGGGCCTTCACCTGGGGGGTGGCCCCCCGCTGCTGGGCCACCTGCAGGCGGATGCCGCCGTTCAGGTAGTGGAAGGCCGAGGTGACCACCGTGGTGAGGATGAGGGCGAAGAGCAGCCAGTTCACCACGAAGGTGCGGAACGGGAGGTCGAAGACGTAGAAGCTGACGTCGCGCTGGAACTGAGGGTCCTTGGTGCCGAACGGAACCGAGTTGCGGAACAGCAGGAACTGCTCCCACCGGCTGCCCACCCCCCCGGCCAGGAGGAGGGCGAGGGTGGCCGCCGCGGCCAGGCGCACCTTGCCGGCGTGGCTGCCCACGGCGTCGCGGTAGCGCTGCACGACCTCATCCTCCGGGCCCCGTCGGGGGCCGGGGGGGCTCAGCCGCTCGACGATCTTGAGGTTCCCCCAGACCAGGAGGAAGGCGGCGACGAGGAACAGCCCGGTGAGCAGGAGGCGGGCCTTCAGCACACCGGTGAACACCTGAGCCACGCCCAGGTCGTCGAACCACAGGTAGTCGGTGTAGAAGCCGGCGATCCCGCTCGAGAAGAGCAGCAGGAACAGCACGGCCCCGCCGGCGGCGAAGAGCAGGGTGCGGCGACGGTTGCCAGGCCCGACTCGGGGGCGCCCGCGTCGGGGCACGTCGGCGGGGATGGTCATGGCGTCGGAGCCTACGGCCGGGTCAGGTACCCCGAGGTGTCGGTCCTCACGAACCTGTGGGCGCGGTCACCACCAGGCACCGGCAGCCGCTGTGCACCGGCGGGTGGCGGTGGCCGGTGGGGTAGGCGGTGCCCTTCGGGGTGGTGCCGGCCAGGCCGTTGTCCTCGCACTCGGCGCAGGGCCGCTCGCCGTCGTCGGCCACCCAGCGCAGCGACGTGTGGGGCGGGGTGGCCACGAAGTGGCCGCGGGCGAAGGCGGCGTGGGCAGCGTCGGCGACCAGCCGACCCACCCGCTCGCCCCGCCACTCCCGGAAGGCCACGTTCACCCGGTCGGTCCGCCGCTCGGGGTTGACCACCGAGTAGGCCACCTCGAGCCGGGGGCGCAGGTCCTTCACCACGTTGGCGGCGATGTCGCGGGCCAGATCCGCGCTGGGGACGGGTGTGTCAGGAAACCCGGCCGATGCCGCCCCGGCCTGGGCGGCGTCACCGAGCAGCGGCTCGGCCGCCGCCGCCAGCGGGCCGAGCAGGTCTTCGATCTCACCTAGCAGCTCGAGGGCCGACGGCGGCCGCTTGGCCCGGAGCCGGTCGAGGACGGCGTTCTGGTGGTCCTGCAGCAGCCGCTTGACCTTCTTGGCCAGCAGGTGCTCGACCGGCAGGACGGCTGCGTCACGGGCCTGGAGCAGCACTTCGTCTTCCTCGGCCGCGGTGGGAGGCGGCGCCTTGCGGCCGCCGGCGGCCTTCGGGCGAGGGGGGGCCTTGGTCGAAGCGGACTCGTGGTCGCGGTCGGCCCGCAGCCGGGCGAACAGGGCCGAGGCGTCGGGCCGGGGTGCCTCCTCCCACCGGATGGCCACCTCCCGCTTCGCCGGCATGGCGGCCGGGACGTCGCCGACCGGTGAGGTCGGGGTCGACCGGGCCGCCGGTCCCGACGCCGGGGGCAGGGCTGGGGCCGACGAACCGGGGGCCGGGTGCGACGCCGGGGCCTTGTCGAGGACCCCGGGGGCAGGCGGCCCGGGGGCCGGGCTGGCGGGAATGGGGGCCCGGGAACGAGGTTCGACCCGACCCACGCCGTCGCGCAGGAGGCGCACGCCCTCGCCGGCGGCCGGGGGCTCGACGACCACCATCCCGTCCTCGGGAAGGTGGACCTCAGGCTCGCCGCCGGTGCGGGGCCGGTGGAGGTAGCGGAGCTGGGTGAGGCGCTGCTCCTCGGCCCGCACCGCCGGCTCGTCGGCCAGGCGGAGCATGCGTCGCCGCCGGTGGCCGACGCCGGCCGAGTCGGTGCCGGTGGCGGCGACGGCTGGGACCTCACCGGTGGTCGGCGCCGCCGCCGGGCTGTCGAGCACCGGGGTCGGGGCGTGCTCATCTTCCTCGACCTGGACCACGACCGTGCCCCCGATGGGCACGACCTCGGCCACCTCACCCGACGGCTCGCCGGGATGGACCTCGGCCGCCGGCTGCGCCGGGAGGTCGTCCTCGCCGGTGGCCGGCTGCGCAGGTTCGTACAGCGTGAGGCGATCGACGGCCCCCGCGGCCTCGTCACCCAGGCGCTCGGCGTCCTCCTCGGCTTCGCTGCGGGCCCGGGCCTCGGCCGTGGCCAGGGCGTGGGAGGCGTCGTCAAGCCGGTCCTTCGCCACGCCGAAGGCTTCGAGCAGCCGCTCCCGGCCCACCCGCAGCACCTCGACCGTGGCCTCGCCCCGCTGCAGGCGCCGCTTCAGGTCGCCGAGCATCCGCTCGCGCACCGCCCGTGCCTCGGCCACCATCGAGCGGGCCTCGGTGAGGCCGCCCTCCTTCAGCAGCGCCGCCTCACCATCGGCGGCGGCCAGCACCCGCTGCGCCGCCCTCTCGGCCTCCTCGGTGCGGATGGCGAGCACGCCGTCGGCGTCGCGCTGGACTCGATCGGCCGCGGCCTGGGCCTCGGCCCTGATCCGCTCGGCCTCGGTGTGGGCCTGATCGAGGGCGTGGGCCGCGTTGGCGTCGGCCTTGCGCCGGATGTCGGAGGCCGCCTCCTTGGCCGTGTTCAGCAGCCGTCCCGCCTCCTCTCCGAGGGCGGCGAGCAGGACCGACTCGTCGAGAGCTGGCTTGGCCAGCGTGGCCCGGGTGCGGGCCAGGTCGTCGCGCAGCGCCTCCTCGCGCGATGTCGAGGCCGCCAGGGCCGAGGCCACCTCGGCCAGGTAGCCGCGCACCTCGGACGGATCAAAGCCGCGGAACGACGTCGGGAAGGTCCGGGCCGCAACCTCGTCAGGTCGTGGCCCCGAGCGCATGTCGGCCATGCTGGAACGTTACCGTCGGCCTGCGGCGGGATGGTGGACGGCTGCGCCGGCCACCCCGGCCTCCCTGGAGGCTGACCCCTCACCTACCGTTGAGGAGGTCGGCCAGCAGCTCCACGATGGGGTCGAGGGTGGCGTCGAGCAGCGGGTCGAGCGGCACGGCAGGCGGTGCCGTGGTGGGCGGCGCCTGCGTGGGGGTGGAGGTCCGGGGCTGGGCGGGCCGGGTGGTGGTTGGGGGGGCGGGCGTCACCCGGGGGTTCGCCGGCCGGGTGGTGGGAGTGCGGGGGGGCGTCGGCGGGGGGGCCGTGGGCGCTGGTGCGGCCAGCTCGAGCGGGGCGACGTTCACGGCGTCGTCGACCATCCGCAGCACGGCGTCGATCGACGGGACCTGCTGATCGACCGCCACCAGGGCCCACGACGCGCCTTCGGCCCGGAAGGTGGCGGCGCCCGACACGCCGTCGGCGAAGGTGCCCCGCTGCCCCTGGAGGGCCACGATCAAGCCGATCAGCACCTCACCGGCCCGCACCGGCGTGCCGGGCTGGGCCCTTCCGAAGCGGTCAACCACCCCCTGCTGGAGAGGCGCGGCGAGCCCTGGCAGGAGGCTGCTGTAGAACGCCGGAGAGCTGGCGTCGGTGGCGGCGACCTGGCTGGTGAAGCCCCGGGACCGGTTCTCCAGACCGGCCTCGCCCTCCAGGGCCTCGCGCAGGAAGCGGCCCACCCACGGGTCGGAGCGGTTGAGCGTCAGGGGGCTCGGGCGACCAGGCAGGAGGCCGGGGAGCGAGACGTCAGCGCTGCGCAGAGCGGGCACGTCGATCTGGCGGGCGCCGCTGCGCAGGGTGCTGGTGCCCTGGTAGGTCACGACCCGCAGCGACGGGGCGAAAGTGATGCGGGCGGCGCCGCTGACCCGGACCTGGCTGCCTGCGGCGCGGATCGCGCTCGTGGGCGAGCTTCCCGACGGTGCGGTGACGAGGAGGTCACCGCTGCGCAGCTCAGGCCCCTGGTCGAGCACCAGCACCGAACGGGGCTGCAGCTCGAGGACCTGGCCGTCGGGGAGGGTGACCTTGGCCACGCCCTGGAAGACCTCGACGGAGTCGCCGCTCTCCAGGGGTCGGGACTTCGACGAGGTCACCGGTTGGCCGCCACGCGTCGTGAGTAGGACCTGGCTCCCGGGCTCGAGCCGCCCCTCGCCCGTCGCCTGGGTGCTCGGGTTGCAGCCGACCAGCAGCGCGGCCACCGCGGATGAGCCCACCGCAGCGGCGACGCGGTGGCGTCGGAGGCCCACCTCCCTCATGGGGGACGGCCTCATAGGGGAGGGAGCAGCAGCGAGATCCGAGTGCCTCGACCCGGTGTTGTTGCGCAGCGCACCTCCCCACCGTGCCCCTCCACAACGCGAAGGACAAGTGGGAGGCCCAGTCCGAGGCCCCCGTAGCGCCGCGTATCGGAGGTATCCCCCTGCTCGAAGTCGGTGAAGGCGCGATCGACGTCGGAGGTGCTCATGCCCACGCCGTGGTCGGTGACGGCCAGGTCGACCCACCCCTCGGCGGTGCGCACGGCACTGATGACGACGTTGCCGCCGACCGGCGAGAACTTGATGGCGTTGTCGACCAGCTCGCTCAGGGCCAGGCGCAGCCAGCGGGGATCGCCCATCACGCTCGGCAGCCCACGGGCCACCTTGCGGGTCAGGGTCAGCGGCGCCTCCACCCTCGGCTCCCACAGCTTCAGCACGTCGTCGGCGACGGTGCGCACCTCGACCGGCTCGAGGCGCAGGAGGGTGCGTCCGGCGGCGGCGGCGGCGAAGAACTCGAGGAGCTGGACGATGCGCTCGAGGCGGTGGCCGGAGCTGTTCACCTCCTCGAGCATCTGCCGGGCCCGGTCGGCCGGCCAGGAGCGGCGCAGCAGCATCTCGGAGTAGCCGAGCACCCCGGTGAGGGGGGTGCGCAGCTCGTGGCCGACCCGGGACAGAAACTCGGTCTTCATCCGCTCGACCTCCCGCTCGCCCCGGAGGTCGCGCAGCACGAACACCCCCCCGCCAGGACCATCGCTGGGGGTGCGCAGCGGTGCTCCGGACACCGCCACGGGGATCGGCGGCCCCTCGAGCGGGCTGAGGGTGGCGCTGGCTGACCAAGGGGTGCGGGGCGGTTGCTTGAGACGGCTGGTCAGCTCGGCCCCGTCATCGGCGGCCAGGGAGACGATCTGGTCGACCTGCCGCCCCAGGGCGGTGCCGGCGGACACCCCGATCAGATCCTCGGCCGAGCGGTTGAAGTCGGTGATGCAGGCCTGGGCGTCGGTGGCCACCAGCGCCTCGCCCATCTCGCCGACCACCGCCTCGAGCCGGCCCCGCAGCCGGCTCTCCGCCTCGGTCTTCTCCTCGATGGCCGACGCCATGCTGTCGAAGGTGACGCCGAGCGTGCCCACCTCGTCGTCGCCCCGCAGGCCGGTGCGCACGCCGGGATCGCCCCGTCCCAGCGATTCGGCGGCCTGGGTCAGGCTGCGCAGCCGGGCCCCGATCCGCTCACCCACCACGGCGGCGAGCAGCAGGGCCACCAGCGTGCCCAGCAGGGCGATGGCGAACAGCGCCTTGAAGAGGTTCTCACGGGTCTCGAGGATCTCCGCCGTCGAGGACGACGCCACTAGCACGAGCGACGTCATCCGGTCCTGGGGGCCCTTCACCGGCGCCGCGCTCACGAACCGCTCACCCACCGTCTTCGAGTGCTGCCTGCCGTCGCTCGCCACCTCTTCCGCCAGCGCCCGGGCCACCGCCGGGTCGGGCTGAACTCCGGCCTGGGCGACCACCCGGTCGACGGTGTGGAGGGCCAGGGACGTCAGGTTTCCGGCGGGCAGGGTGTCGGCAGGCGGGGCGTCGGCAGGCAGGGCGTCTTTGAGCCTCTCGTCGTCGAGCGGGGCCAGCACGATGAGGTGGCCGATCAGGCTGGCGGGGGCGGCGCACAGGGGGCTGACCACCACACCAAAGGCCTTATCCACGAGGACGCGCAGGTCGACGCCGGTACCCGACGCCGCCGAGCAGGTGGCGTTCACCACCACCGGATCGCCGACCAGGGCGATCACACGGGCCGCCCCCAGCGTTTGCTTGGCCTCGTCGCCCCGCACGGTCGAGGCGTCGTCGCTGCCGACGAAGAGGTAGTTCTCCTTTCCGAGCGACAGCCTGGTGAGCACCACGAGGGCCGACTCGATGGTCTGCGCCCGCACGACCGGGTCTTCGACGGTGGCCGCCGCCGCCACCCGGTCCTTGGCCAGCGTCACCACCCGCACAGGCACGGCGAGGCTGAGCGTCGGCTTCTCGGACTCCGCCAGGGCGCGCTCCTCGAGGCGATTGATCGCCTCCCGGCGCAGGTTGTCGTCGACGACGGCGGACAGGGCGACGGCCAGCACCAGCACGATGACGAGGAGCGATGCGGCGCCCGACACCGCGATGCGGGAGGCGACGGACCGGCGGGCCAGGTCGAGGACGGCCGCGCCGATCAGCAGCCCGCCGACAGCCACGGCGGCGGAAGCACCCACCGTCTGGTCGGCGACGACCAGGGGCACGGCGAGAGCCGTGGCCACCGAACCGGCCAGGAGCAGCACCTTGGTGCGGCTCTCCACGTCCCACAGCACCACGAAGACGGCGAGCAGGGCCGCGCCGACGAGCCGGGGCAGCGTCACAAACAGTCCGTCCGAGTCCCCGAGGAGTGAGCCGGAGGCGAAGGCGACCCCGGCCAGGACGGCGAAGGCCACGGCGACCCCGGGAGGCGGCCGCCGGGGGGCGGCGCGCAGCAGCGCCAGGGCGACGCCTGCGATAGCGGCGAGGAAGCCGAGGAACTCGGCTCCGAACTGGAGCTGCGCAGCGGCAGGGGACATGTCCGGCCCTGGGGGTCAAGTGGTGCGGTGGGGCCCGAAGGTAGTGCCGGCCCCCTCAGCCGCCGGGGCAAGCGCCCGGGATGCCCGAGATGTCCCCTCCTCGGGCGGCCAGGGCCTGGATGGCCTCGTCCAGGGTGCCGACGCCCACCACCTCGACCGAGTCGCCGGCCCTGGCCTGCGCCTCGCCCACCTGCTCCTTCGGGACGAGGAACAGCTTGGCCCCGGCCCGCCGCACGGTCACCGTCTTCTGGGGGATCCCGCCGACGGGGCCGACCGTTCCGTCGAGCTCGATGGTGCCGGTGACCGCCACCTTTCCACCGCCGGTCAGCTCGCCCGGCGTGAGCTGGTCGATGATCGAGAGGGCGAACTCGAGGCCGGCCGACGGGCCGCCGACCCGGCCGCTGTCGATGGAGACCTCGAAGGGCAGGTCGAAGTCCTGCTGGCGGGTCCGGAGGGTGACGCCGAGGAAGGAGCGGCTGGGGTCGTCTTCGCGTTGGCCCAGGGTGGCAGTGCTGGTGCGGGCCGGCGCCCCCTCGGCCGGCCCGACGACGGTGATGGCCAGGGGCGCCCCCGGAGGCTTGCCCCGCAGCGCGGTCAGGGCCTGGGCCGCGGTGCTCACCGGCATCCCGTCGACGGTCGTGATGGTGTCGCCCCGGGCGATCCCGGCGGCCGCGGCCGGCGATCCCTCAACCACCTGCTCGACCCGGGCGCCGGTCCCCTGCTCGCTCACCTCCTCGCACAGCCGGCCGAGGGCCACGACGGTGGCCGACTCCTTGGCGTCGACCATCTCCTGGTTGACCTGCTCGCGGTACTCGTCCGGGGGGGTGGTGCCGAGGACGACGCGCTCGGGCACGACCTCGACGTCGTCATCCCGGCTGGCGAGCAGCCAGCCCAGCGCCTTCAGGCGGCCGACGCCGACGGTGACGAACAGCAGCTGCCCCTTGGGCGGGAACCGGCGGTCCTGCGGCACCTCGACCAGGTCGTTGGTGCGTCGGGCGGTGCCGGGCCGGATGGCGTAGTAGGGGACGTCGATGGTGGACGCAGCGATGATCGCCACCAGGAGGAGGACGAACACGACGCCGACGGTGGTGCCCAGCCGGCCGGGCCGGCCGACCTTCGATCTCCAGCCGGAGCGTTGCGACCCGGGCGACGGCGGGCCGGTGCCCCCAGCGACCGCGGCGTGGGCCGCCACTCCTCGAGCCACGGCGGCCTCCCGCCCCCAGGGCAGGTCGTGGCCGCCTGGCACGACCACGAGCTCGGCCCCCAGAGCCGCGGCCAGGGCCCGGCCTGAGGCAACGGGCACGACGGGATCAGCGTCGCCGTGGACGACGGTGGCCGCCACGCCGGTGGGCAGGGGAGGCAGCACACGGTCCTCGCCGGAGGCGAAGCACAGCAGGGCGGTGACCGGATCGGCTCCCGCCGCCTCGGCCTCGGCGGCGCGCTCGGCCAGCGCACCGCGCTCGGCGACCGCACCGGAGACCACCGCGACGACCGCCTCGGTGGCTCGGGAGAGGAGCGGCCTCGGCGGCCGGGAAGGGGCCAGTGCCGACAAGAGGCCGGGAGCAACGTCGAAGGAGGCCGCCGTAGGCCGGCGGGTCATGAGCAGGGTGAGCGCGGCGACCAGATCGGGGTGGGTCGCCGCCAGCACCTGGGCGGCGACCCCACCCTGGGACGCGCCCACCACGTGGGCCCGGCTGACCCCGGCGGCCCGCAGGCCCGCCGCCGCGGCATCGACCACCGCCGAGGCGTCCTCGGCCGCCCGGCCGGCCACGGTGACGGCAACCACCTGCAGCCCGTTGGCCAGCAGGTGGCTTACGAACGGGGCCGGCCAGCCGAGGAGGTCGTCGCTGCCGGGCAGGAGGAGGGCGGCGGGCGCGTCGGACGGGCCGACAGCGGCCCATGCGGCGGCGCAGGCGGCGATCCGCAGCTCACCCCCTCGGTCGGGATCCCCGAGGGGTGCTGGTGCTGGCTGTACGCTCTGGTTGACCGTGGTCTCCTCGTCCGTCCACCTCGCCGCGGGCACGCAGGTTCACCGGGCGACCGTTCTGGTCGCCGGACAGCCTGCCATGCAGCCGTTCTTGTGCCGAATCGCCGGCAGCCGGCGACCGTCCCCGTCATGAGCGACGAGCGCCCTGCGGGACAGGACGCACCCACCGGCCGGCCGAGCCTCGCCGACGTGGCGGCCTGGCTGGAACCGTCCGCCCAGCCGGCACCGGCCGACGACGCCGACCCCGCAACCGAGGAGGAGGCCGGGCCGGCCGAGGCCGGCGAGGCCGGACCATCCGGCGACGACGCCGCACCAGCTTCGGAACCCGAGGAGCTGGCCGGGAGCGACCCGGCGACTGACCCCCTCGCCGACCAGAGCGACGACCCCGCCACGGCGGCTCCCGCCCTGCCCTTCGCCGGGCTCACCGATGGCGGCACGGACCGATCCGACGAGGCTGCGTCCAGGTACTCGCCCGCTCCCCCGGTGCCGGCTGTCATCTGGTCGCCGGAACCCGCGCCTGACCCCGCCGACGACGACGGTGCGGTCGAGGACGGCGACGCCCCGAACGCCGACGCCCCGAACGCCGGGGAGGAGGGTGGCGTTGCGGGCGCTCCCGACCCAGGAGCGACCCCGGCCGAGGCCTCGCCCGTCCCCGCCGGGGCTGCGGGCACCGACGAGGGGACCGGAGACGGAGCACAGGCCGACGATCCCGGGTCCGCGGCTCTGTTCGAGCTGGACCTGGCCAAGCTGGCCGAGCGGGCCCGGGCCAGCGCGAGGCGCGAGGCCGCTCCGAGACCCGAACCAGACGCGGTCGCGGCACCGGATCCCGGCCTGGACCCGTTCCCTTCCCGGGACCCGTTCGTCGCACCCGACCCCTTCCCGGGCCCGTTTCCGCCCTCCACCCCGCCCTCCGCCCCGCCCTCGGAGTCCACGTCAGCCCCGCTGCCCGACCGCTTCGCCGATCCGTTCCCCGATCTGGTCACCGCCTCGTCGGCGGTCGATGACGAGCCTGGTCAGCAGGTGGCTCCCGCGTCGGAGCCCCTGGTGCGGGGCGACGCCACCCAGGCCTTTGACCTGTCCCGGGACGAGGAGGACCAGGACGAGGCGGTCAGCACCGAGGTTGCGGCCGCAAGCCCCGAGGGCGAGGTCGTGGCGCCGGTTCGGGCGGCACCCCGGACCCGCCGAGCCGAGCGGCCCGCCTACCCCCGGGGCCAGCTGCGGGAGCCCATCGGCATCCTCCGGCGCGTCCGGGCGATGCTCGGCATCCTCCTTGTGACCGTTCTCCTCGGCGTCGCCGCCGGCACGGCCGTCGGCGCCTTCATCTTCTTCCTGGCCTTCGCCGTCCGCAGCGCCATCACCTCGCAGTGAGGGAGGCTAGGAGTGTGCAGAAGGAGAGCGAGGCGTTCGCCGCCAAACCGGCCTGACCTGCGGTGCTGCGAACGCCCACGGCAGCCGAGACGACTCCTTCAGCAATGCACCTCAGACCGCCGGTGGGCCGACCAGATCGGCTCTCACCACGTAGCGCTGACGGGCCGACCCCGGCGGGTGACAGGCGAACATGGTGAGCATGGGCGTGGCGGTGGGATTGGCGATGTCGGTGCGGTCAGGGGTGACCACGAACGAGGACGAGACCCGGTAGGTGGACTGCTCGCCCTGGACCGTGAGGACCACCTCGTCGCCGGGGACCAGCTGGTCGATGTTCCTGAACGGCCGGGAATGGGTGACCCGGTGGCCGGCAATGACCACGTTCCCGGCCTGTCCGGGCATGGCCGTGCCGGGCCATTGGCTGGGCCCGAAGTCGATGTTCCGCAGGGTGACGCCCTGCATCAGCCGCTGGCGGACGCCGAGCTTGGGGATCTCGATGGTGCCGAGCTCGACGATCTCCTCCGGCGCGTAGGAGTCGGTGGGAACGTCGATCGGACCCACGCGAGCGGCCGGGGCGGCCGGGGCGACCACAGCCACCAAGGCGGCCGGGGCTTCGACCGGAGCGGCCGAGGCCGCGAGGCGGACGTCGGGCACGGCCCGGGACCCCACGAATGAGGCGCGCAGGAGCGGTGGCTCGTCCCGCCGGCCCACCAGGTCGGGCCCGGCGAGGACGGCCGCCACCGCCAACGCGGCGATCACCACCGACCACGGCCACCTCGTCCGGGCGGGCCGGTGGCGGGTGGGCGGCAGCAGGATGCTGGGATCGACCACAGGCTGTCATCCTGGCAGAGGGAGGGGGATCTCCACACGCGCCCTGCGGGGTCCCGAGCGGGCGCTCACTACCCTGTGGGTGGGTGGACGGCGGGGAGCTCGAGATGCTCAGGGCGGCCGCCCTGGCCGGCCACGTCGGTGACCCCGCCACGGCCCGCCGTCTGGTCACCTCGCCCCACGCCGAGGTGCGAGTCGCGGCTCTGGGCGCCCTGGCCCGACTGGGGGACGACGCGCTGGGACCGGCCGTGCTCGGCGGCCTGGTCGACGGAGACCCCTCGGTGCGCCGGCGGGCGGCCGAGCTGACGGCGGCGATGCCCGGGGTCCCGCTCGCCAATGTCGCCGCCACCCTCGAGGACGACGAGCCGCTGGTCGCCGAGGCGGCGTGCTGGGCCCTGGGAGAGCGCGAGGACCCTGGCGCCGTCGACGCCCTCGTGCGCACCGCCGGCGACCATCCCGACGCACTGGTGCGCGAAGCCGCAGTCGCCGCTCTCGGGGCCATCGGCTGTGAGCGTGGCCTGTCCGCCGTGCTGGCCGCCACCACCGACAAGCCGGCCGTTCGGCGCCGGGCCGTGCTCGCCCTGGCCCCCTTCGAGGGCCCGGAGGTCGACGTGGCCCTCCAACGGGCCCTCCAAGACCGGGACTGGCAGGTGCGCCAGGCCGCCGAGGATCTGCTGGCGTAGCCGGTCAGTACTTGGTGCTCGGCCCCATGAACATGACCTTGAGGGTCTCGTAGGCCTCGATGCACTTGCCGGCACCCAGGCACACGCACTCGAGGGGGGCGTCGACCAGGTGGACCGGCACGTTGGTCTCGGCCGCCAGCCGCACGTCGAGGCCTCGGAGCATGCCGCCGCCGCCGACCAGGTGGATGCCCTGGGTGATGAGGTCCTGGGCCAGCTCGGGAGGGGCGTGGCCCAGGCAGCGCAGGACCGAGGCGACGATGGCGCCGACCTGCTCCTCGATGGCGTCGCGGACCTCCTCGGGCGACAGGATGACCGTCTTCGGCAGCCCGCTCATCAGGTCACGGCCCCGCACCTCGGCCTTGACCTCGTCGTCGGTGGGGGCGGCCGACCCGATGGCCACCTTGATCTCCTCAGCCGTCCGCTCCCCGATGGCGATGCCGTACTCGCGGCGCACGTAGGTCTGGATGGCGGCATCGATGTCGAAGCTGCCCACCCGGATGGCCTCGAGGTGCACAATGCCCCCCAGGGAGATGACGGCGGTCTCAGTGGTGCCACCGCCGATGTCGACCACCATGTTGCCGAGGGGCTCGTGAATGGGCAGGCCGGCGCCGATGGCGGCCGCCATGGGCTGCTCGATGAGCTGGCTGTCGGCCGCCCCGGCCCGGCGGCTCGCCTCGATGACCGCCCGGCGCTCAACCTCGGTGATGGCCGACGGCACGCAGATGAGCACCCGGGGGCGGTTGAAGCGCGACACGCCAGCCCGTCGCAGCAGCAGGGAGATCATGCGCTGGGTGATCTCGAAGTCGGTGATCGCACCGCCCCGAAGCGGCCGCATGGCCACGATGTAGCCCGGCGTGCGGCCGATCATCTGCCATGCCTCGTGACCCATGGCCAGCACGTCACGGGTCTTCTCGTTCAGGGCGATCACGGTGGGCTCGTTGAGCACGATGCCCGAGCCCTTGGCGTAGACGAGGGTGTTGGCGGTGCCGAGGTCGATGGCCAGGTCCCTAGCCAGGAGATTCCCCGTCCCTCGGCCGGGTGCTCTTGCGCATCGGCGGCTGCCAGTCGGGCGCCCGCGCCTCGCGCGCGCGGTTGAACTCGTCGATGCCGTCCTCGAGCGAGGACGGCCGCTGCTCCCGGAACCACAGGACGCCCATCACCACAAAGGAGATGAGGAGGGCGCCGAGGACGTAGGCGAGGACGCTCATGGCCGGCCGGACGCAACGGCGGCGGGATCCCGGACGCCGAGGGCACCGGTGCCCCAGCCCACGGTGCCCGGCCCCCACCGCTCGCGCTTCCAGATGGGCACGCTGGCCTTGGTGGCGTCAATGGCCAGGCGGGCGGCGGCAAAGGCCTCGTCGCGGTGGGGGGCCGACGCCACCACGACCACCGCGGCGTCGGTGACCTCGAGCGCCCCCACCCGGTGGAGGATGGCCAGGCGGCCGAGCCCCGGGTGGCGGGCCCGCACCTCGGCCGCGACGGCGGCCAGCTTGGCTGCGACGTGCTCCTCGTAGGCCTCGTACTCAAGGCCTGTGACGCCGCTGCGCCCCTCGGCGTGGTCGCGCACGGTGCCCGTGAAGGTGACGACGCCGCCGCAGCTGGCGAGCACCGCCCACGCCGAAGCCTCGGCCGTCGGCAACGGCTCGCAGGACAAGGCCAGCCAATCGGCGGCCAGGGGTGGCACCACTGTGACCATCGTACGGGCTGGCCGGCGCGAAAGGCTCCATGCCCGCGGACACCTCCGGGAACGCCGCCGGTAGCGTTCGGCCTCGTGGACCCGGCCGGCGATGACGACGACGGCGGTCTGGACGAAGCCGAGCCCGACCTCCCGCTCGGTGGACCGGTCCACCCCGACGATCGGCTGTGGCGCCACCCCTCCGAGATCCGCCTGACCGGGGCGCCCGACGCCTTCCACCAGGGCGAAGGTGTGGAAGCCGCCCGAGGCCCGAGCTCCTTCGGCCGCCGAGGGGTGGGCTGGCCGCGGGCCCACCTCGACCGCTGGCTTCCCGTGGTGCTGGCCGCAGGGGTCAGCGCCCTCCTCACCGCCGGCTTCCTCGAGGTGACGGGGTCCGTCGACGCCAGGCTCCTGGCCAGCGCCTCGCAGGCGGCACCCACCTCCTCGTCGGTGGCGTTGACCGTCCGCCGCGACCCGGCGGTGGACGTGGCCGAGCTGGCCAGGCGGTTGCAGCCGTCGCTGCTGGCCCTGGCCGGCGTCGCCGCTGACGGGCGTCCCTCCCGGGGGTCGGCCGTGGCCATCCGCACCGGCCACGTCCTCACCGCCGCCCGCCTCGTCGTCGGGTCGCGTGAGATCCAGGTGCTGGTCCAGGGGGTGGGCCGGCGGGCCACGGTGGTGGGCTCCGATCCCGACACCGACCTCGCCGTCCTCGCCGTCGACGGTGGTGGACTGGTGCCTGCGGCCTGGAGCCGGGCGGCCGAACTCCAACCCGGGGCGTCGGCCGTGGCCGTCAGCAGCCCTCCCGCCGCCGAGCCCGGCCCGACGGTCACCGCCGGGATAATCAGCGGCGTCGGTCGCACCTGCACCTTGGCCGGCGGCGATCTGCGTGGCCTCCTCCAGCTCGACCGGCCCGTCCCCGCCGAAGGAGCCGGCGGCGCCCTCCTCGACCAAGAGGGCGCCCTCATCGGCATCACCCTGCCGGCCCCGCAGGGGGCCGCCCCCTTCGGCTACGCCGTCCCCGCCGAGGAGGCCGAGGAGGTGGCCGGCCAGCTGCTCGCCCGGGGCCGGGTCGCCCGCCCGTGGCTCGGCGTGGAGGGCGGCGACCGCGGCATGGACGGCGGCGCCGTCGTCCAACGGGTCCGACCCGCCAGCCCCGCCGCCGCCTCCGGCCTCCAGGAAGGCGACGTCGTCACCTCCGTCGGCGATCGTGCCACGCCCACCATGGGCGCCCTCCTCCTCCGCCTGCGCACCCACCGCCCCGGCGAGACGGTCCGCCTCACCCTGCTGCGTGCCGGCCGCCAGCTCGACGTGCTGGTCACCCTCGCTGAGAGGGCTAGAGAGGCGACCAGCTAACGGCCGCGGGCCCGGAGGGCCCTCTTGGCCAGGTGGAGGGGGGTGAGGATCAGGCCGAAGGCGGCGACGGCGGCTGCGACCAGGAGGATCTGCTGGCGGCGGCGGGGCGGGAGGGTGGCGAGGGCGGAGCACTCGGTCGTGTCGACCAGGGCCTCGGAGGTGGTGTGGGCGGGGGTCCAGCCGAGGGCGCGGAGGCGGTCGGCGGCCACCACCCAGGGGTGGGTGACGTAGGCCTCGGCCCCCGGTGGGATGGCATCGGCGCCGGCCAGCCCCAGCAGACGGCGGGCGGGGCCGACCAGGCGGGCCGGAACCCGGGGCGGGGGGACCACGGCACCGGCCAGAGCCGCCGCCTCGCCCTCGGCGATCCAGCCCTCGGCGGCCACGTTCAGGGGGCCGTCGACCGGAGCTGGCGCGGTGGCGCAGGTGACGACGGCGGAAGCGACGTCCTCGACGTGCACGAACTGCACCGGCCGGTCGGTGCCGGCCACGCGGGGGCCGGCCAGGCCGCCCAGGGCCCGGACGATCGAGTCGCTGTCGGCGGCGCCCACCACCAGCGCCGGCCGCAGGACCGCGGCGGCCCGACCGGGCGAGCCATCACGCCACTCGGCCACCAGACGCTCGGCCTCGGCCAGCTCGACCGCCCAGCCGAAGGCCGGGTCGGGCCGCACCGGCGCGTCCTCGCTGAGCGGCACGGCGTTGTCGGCCGCCGCCCCGTACACCACGGCGCTGGACAGGTGGACCAGCCGGCGCACCCCGCTGGCGGCGGCGAGCACCTGCCGCAGGTCTTCGAGCCGGTCGGCGGTCGGCTGGGGGGACCGGGGCCCGGCGCCGATGCACAGCGAGATGAGGCAGTCGACGCCCCCGGGCACCTCGGGATGCGGGGGCGCGACCCCGACGACGGCCGGCTCGCCGCCCAGCCCTCGAACGACGAGGGCACCGAGGGCGGTGGTGTGACCGGTGACGGCGAAGGCGGCCATGTGCGCCTTACAGTGCCACGCATGTCCGTGCCCGGCCCCTTCGGCGGCTTCGGCTTCGATCCCAGCGCCTTTGGCCGGATGTTCTCCGAGACCGGCCCGGTC
The DNA here is from genome assembly GCA_038199465.1 of Acidimicrobiales bacterium. Lineage (GTDB taxonomy): Bacteria > Actinomycetota > Acidimicrobiia > Acidimicrobiales > JAUJNH01 > JAUJNH01. The sequence continues at coordinate 19,614 of JBBPYZ010000221.1, forward strand.
AGCTGGGAGCTGGCCCGCTGGATGGTGACCCAGGGGGGCGGCCCCGCGGCCAACGTCGACCCGCTCCGCCGCATGCGGCTCGAGGAGCTGCTTCGGGTGGCCGAGCTGCAGGTCGGCGACGTGACCGGCCTGGCCACCGCCCCGAGCGGTCACAGCCTCTCGGTCGAGGCGGTGGCGCCGGCCGGCTGGGCCACGGCCACCATGGACGACTACAAGGCCCTGCTCGAGCGCCTGGCGAAGGCCCTCACCCCGCCGGCCGAGGCCGCCCCGCCCGACCTCGAGCTGCCCCCGGGGGCCGACGCGCTGGGCCCGCTGTTCGCCCAGCTGCCCAAGATCCTCGGCCCGATGATGATGGGGATGCAGTCGGGGATGCTGCTCTCCCAGCTGTCCGAGCGGGCCTTCGGGTCCTACGAGCTGCCGATCCCCCGGCCCGGCCGCACCAGCCTGCTGCTGGTTCCCCAGGCCATCGACGCCTTCGCCGCCAGCTGGAGCCTGCCCCAGGACGACGTGTCGCTCTGGGTGTGCCTGCATGAGGTGGCCCACCACGCCGTCCTGTCGCGGCCGCACGTTCAGCTGGCCGTCACCGACCTGCTCCTCCAGCACGCCGGCGGCTTCCGCGCCGACGGGGTCGACCTCGAGTCGCGCTTCGGCGGCATCGACCCCGCCGACCCGAACGCCCTGCAGTCGCTGCTCGGCGACCCCGAGGCCGTCCTGGGCGCGGCCCGCTCCCCCCAGCAGGAGCAGCTGCGGCCCCGCATCGACGCCCTGGTGGCCGCCATTTCGGGCTACGTCGACCACGTCGTCGACGTCGTCGGCCACCGCCTCCTCGGCTCGTACAGCTCGCTGACCGAGGCGCTGCGCCGCCGCCGGGTCGAGGAGAAGCCGAGCGACCGCTTCGTCGACCACCTCCTCGGCCTCGAGCTGACCGACGCCCAGTTCGCCCGGGGCCGCACCTTCGTCAACGGCGTTCTGGAACGCGGCGGCGACGACGCCCTGGCCCGCCTGTGGTCCGACCAGGCCCACCTCCCCACCCCCGCCGAGATCGACGCCCCCGGCCTCTGGCTGGCCCGCATCGACCTCTAGCGGATACCGCGAGAAGGCACCGCACCACGACGAAGGCGCTGACCTAGTCGAGGTCGACGATCTGGGTTCTGTGGATCCGGGCGTCGGCCAGGTCGACCAGGGCCAGGGTGTGGTGGGCCTGGGTGCGCTTGTCGGTGGGGCTGCCGGGGTTGAGGAGGCGCTGACCGTGGCCGCGGGTGTCGAGGGGGGCGTGGCTGTGGCCGAAGACCACCAGCTGGCACGAGGGGAACCAGCGGGCCAGGCGGGCCTCGCGGCCGGTGCGGGCGCCGCTGTCGTGCACCATCGCCACCCGCACCCCGTCCAGGTCGATCTGCAGGCGCTCGGGCAGGTCGAGGCCGGTGTCGTTGTTGCCGAGGACGGCGTGGACGGGGGCCAGCTCGGCCAGGTCGTCGAGGAACCACGGCTCGAGGACGTCGCCGGCGTGAAGGATGACCTCGGCCCGGCGGAGGTGGGCGAAGGCTGCGGCCGGCAGCTTCCGGCGCCCACCCTGGCGCAGGTGGGTGTCGGCGACGACGACGACCCTCACCGGGGGTCGTTCGGTGACGAGGGCAGGGGCAGCTCGACGGTGGGGGCGACGGGCAGCTCGGTGGTGGCCGGCCCCTCGGACGGCGCCTCGGACGGCGTCGGCCGGGCGGGACGTTCCCCGGTGCCGGCCCGCCGCTGGGCGACGAGCTCGACGGCGTAGGCCACCCCGCCCCCGGCGGTGAGGAGCGCCACCACCAGGCCCCCGACCGGTCGGGAGAAGGGGATGAGGACCGGGAGCAGGGCCCCGACCACCCAGACCAGCTGGAAGCACGACTCGAAGCGAGCGAAGGCCCGGCCCTGCACGGCGTCGCCGTTGTCCCGCTGCACCAGCGAGTCGAAGGCCAGGCGGGCGGCGGCGGCGGCGGCGGCCACGACGAAGGCCAGCACCGCGGCCATGGCCACCCCCGCCGTCAGCCACACCACCAGCCCGGTCGAGGCCACCAGGATGAGCGCCCCGAGGACGATGAGCTCCTCGCGCAGCACCGCCCGCAGGCGCGGGGCCAGGGCCGAGCCGAAGAGCGAGCCGACGGCGCTGGCGGCGACGGCCAGGCCGAGCCACACGTTGGCCACGCCGTCGCGCCGGAACGAGAAGGCGATGTGAAAGGCGAGAAAGCCGACGACGCCCCGAAGCACCGCCATCGAGGTGGCGGCCCGCACGATCCCCGGGGCGAACAGCCCAGCCGAGGAGGCGGGGGTCGCTCCGTCGTCGGGCGCCACCCCGTCGCCGCGGCGGTCGACCAGTGCCACCGAGGCGATGGCCCCGGCCCCGAAGACCACCGCGGCGAGCCGCAGCACCCAGCCCGGGCCGAGGAACGGCAGCTTGAGGACGAGCACGGCGGGGGCGGCGGCGGCCAGCCCGGTGAGGGCGGCCAGCACCGCCAGCCGGCTGTTGGCCCGCACCAGCTCGTCGTCGCGCCCCACCGTCGCCTTGACCAGAGAGGCCTTGGCCACCCCGTGGGCGCGGGACAGCACCAGCAGGCAGAACACCAGGGGGAACAGGGCCAGGCCCTGCACCGTCTCGGCCGCGAACATGGCCAGCACGGCCCGGCCCCCCGCCGCCCCGAGCGCCATGCGGCGCCGGCCGCTGGCCCGCCGGTCGATGAAGGGGCCGAGGAAGGGGGCCACCACGGCGAAGGGCGCCATGGTGAGCACGAGCGACAGCGCCACCTTGCCCTTGGCCTCGGTCGGGGTGAGGTTGAAGAAGAGCGAGCCGGCCAGGGCCACGGTGACGCAGGTGTCGCCCGCCACCGACAGGACGTGCAGACGGGCCAGGCGCACGAACGGCGACGCCTCGACCCCGGTGGCCGGCCCGGCCCGGGGCCGGGAGGGCGGCGGCAGCGGCCGCCAGCCGCCCGGAGCCTGCATGACCGAACCAAACTACCCGCCGGCCGCTCCCCCCCTCGGCGGGGCCCATCCTCGTCCCGCGCCACGGCAGTTGCGGCGCAGCACCACGACCCGACGTCCCTCCGCACCGGCCGGTCCCACCTCGTGGAGGGGGCGGGCCTCGGCTCCCGGCCGGGGCCCCCGGAGCAGGGCCAGGTGGCCGGGACCGGCCTGCCAGCGGGCCAGCTCGATGGTCCCCTCCCGGTCGGCCACCACCCGCAGCCGGGCGGAGCCGGCCAGGGTCACCACGGCTACGAAGCCGTCGTAGAAGCTGTTGTCCCGGTGGGGGCTGATGCCCTCGCCCGGGCCGTAGAGCGTGGTGGTTGCCTCGTCGGGCACCCAGTCGGCGCCGGCCTTCGCCGCCGCCCGTCCCAGCCGCTCGGCCAGGGCCCGAAGCGCCGGCCGGCCCGCCACCGCGCCCACCGCGGCGGCGCCGGCCTGGCGCACCGGGCCGGCCACGGGCTCCAACGGCTCCAGGTCGAGATCGGCCAGGTCGGCGGCAACCTGCTCCAGCTCGCCGTGGGCGGCAAAGGCATCGAGGCTCGCCCACCCGAGGTCCTCGCACCGGGCGAAGGCGGCGACCAGCTGGTCCAGCGGCAACGGCTCAGGCGGTCGGCGCCGGGGCCGGCACCGCCCCGCTCTCGAACTTGTAGCCGAGCCCCCGGATGGTGGTGATGCGGCGGGGGACGCTCGGATCGTCCTCGATCTTGGCCCGAAGCCGCTTGACGTGGACGTCGAGGGTCTTGGTGTCGCCGACGTAGTGGGGCCCCCACACCCGGTCGATCAGGGTGTCGCGGGTCAGCACCCGGCCGGCGTTCATGAGGAGCAGTTCGAGCAGCTCGAACTCCTTCAGGGGGAGGTTCACCATCTGGCCCCGGACGGACACCTCGTGGCGCTCGGGGTCGAGGCGCACGTCGCCCACCACCAGGGCGTCGCCGTGAGCCTCGGCGTCGGGGGAGAGCGGCGCCCGCCGCAGCACCGCCCGCATGCGGGCCACCAGCTCGCGCAGGCGGTAGGGCTTGGTGACGTAGTCGTCGGCGCCGACCTCCAGGCCCACCACGGTGTCGATCTCGCCGCCCTTGGCCGTCACCATGATGATCGGCACCCGGCTGCGGGCCCGCAGCTCCCGGCACACGTCGAAGCCGTTGACCTTGGGCAGCATGACGTCGAGGAGCACCAGGTCGGGGTGCACGACGTCGAAGACGGCCAACGCCTCGGCCCCGTCCCGGGCCACCTTCACCAGGAAGCCCTCGCGCTTGAGCCCGACGACCAGAGCCTCGACGAACGACTCCTCGTCCTCGACGATGAGCACGGTGGACTGGGGCTCAGCCATGGGGGACGCCCCCTGCGCAGTCGCTGCGGTCGTCGGCGAGGTGGAGCGACAGCGGGGCTGGCGCCCTGGTGAGGGAACCGGCGGGCAGGGTGAGGGTGAACGTGGAGCCCCTCCCCTCCTGGGAGGTCACGCTCACCTCGCCGCCGTGGTTGGAGGCGACGTGGCGCACGATGGACAGGCCCAGGCCGGTGCCGCCGGTGTCGCGGGCCCGGGCCCGGTCGACCCGGTAGAACCGCTCGAAGACCCGTTCGAGGTCACGGGTGGGGATGCCGATCCCGTGGTCCTCGACCTCGATGGCCAGGAGCGCTCCCGACGAGGTGGCGCTGACCCGCACGGCCGACCCTGCGTCGGAGTACTTCACCGCGTTCTCGAGGAGGTTGTCGAGGGCGTTGACCAGCTGACGACGGTCGCCCAGGACGGTCAAGGTCGGGTCGACCTCGACCACGTCGAGCTGGATGGCCTGGTGGTCGGCCATGGTGCGCACCCGCTCGACGGCGTGGTCGACGACCAGGTGGGCCGGGACCGGCTCGTGCACCGGCGACTCCTCGGCCTCGATGCGCGACAGGTCGAGAAGGTCGTCGATGATCTGGCCCATGCGGAGCGCCTCGCGCTGCATGCTGGCGGTGAGTCGGCGGAACTCGGCGATGTCGGACTCGTCCTCCAGGGCCTCGGACAGCAGGCTGAGGGCGCCGACCGGGGTCTTCAGCTCGTGGCCGATGTTGGCCACGAAATCACGCCGGACCGAGTCGAGCCGCCGCTTCTCGGTCACGTCCTCGACCATGGCCAGGGCGCCGATCACCCGTTCCCTGTCCCGCAGCGGCAGGGCCCTCAGCGCCAGCATTCGGCGTGGCGGGCCCCACAGCTCGAGGGGCTCGCCCCCCTCCTGGCCGGCCAGAGCCCGGCCCAGGAGGTCGACCAGCGTCCGCTCGACCAGGGCGTCGCCGTGGCGGGCGCCGGCGTAGGCCTCGGCGTGGGTGTTGCGGAAGACGATCTCGCCGGTCTCGTCGGCCAGCACCACGGCCTCGGTGACGTGGGCGAGGGCCACGGCGAAGCGGTTGACCCGGGCCTCGGCGGCGCGCTGGCCCGCTGCGCACGCGTCGACGGCGGCCTCGAGCCGGGCGAACGCCTCCTCCAGCCCGTCCTCGCCGTTGGCCGCAAGGCCGTCGACCCTGGCCGCCAGCGCCTCGATCCGGGCGGCCAGGCGCCCCCTCAGCATGGCCACGACGAGCGGTTGCCGGTCACCGGCTGGGCACCGGGCGATCGATCAGGGTCATCAGGGCCTCGACGACCTCGCCGCCGGCGCCCGGCGCGTCGCCGATTCCGGTGAGCACGCTGACCGTGGCGAAGCCGAGGGGCAGCAGGGCGTTGTCGGTTCCGGGGCTGGGGTCGACCGCCGGGGGCCCGAGTTCGAGGCAGACCTTGCCGTCGAGGCCGACGTCGACCCGCTGGCGTCGGATGCCGGCGGCGGCCGAGCGGCCCAGCCGGGCCGTGCGCACCCCCGCCACCTCGTCCAGGGCGCAGTTGGGGACGTTCAGGTTGAGCAGGACGGGGACGGTGCCCTCGGGCGGTGGGTCGAGCCCGGCCAGCCAGCCGACGGCGACGACGGCCAGCGCCACGGCCGTGGGCCACCGCTCCTGCCGTCCGGGCACCAGCCCGACCTCGCCCACCTGGGCCGTGGCCGCGTCGATGCTGACGGCCAGGCCGGGCAGGCCGGAGCTGCCCCCGGTGAGGACGGCTCCCACCGTGCCGGAGTGGATCACCCCCTGGCCGGTGTTCCAGCCCGGGTTGATGCCGCTCACCACGGCGTCGAAGCCAACGCCAAAGGCGCCGAGGCGCAGAGCCAGCAGCACGCACAGGGCGGGGGCCCCGTCGACGGCCCAGGCCGCTCCCTCCCAGCCGGGCCGTTCGACGGGTGCGGCCGCCACGCCCTGGCCGGGGATGATGTGGCCGATGGCCGCCCCCGAGCCGCTGCGCTCACCGTCGGGGGCCACCACCACCACGTCGTGACCGGCGTCGCGCAGGCCCTCGGCCAAGGCCCACAGCCCCGGCGAGGCCACACCGTCGTCGTTGGTCACCAGCAGCTTCATCAGCGCACCGTGAACCGGGCGGCGACGATCCGGGCCACGGTCGACAGCAGGAGCACCAGCACGATCAGGGTGAGCGCCGCCCCCCAGGCCCGGTCGATGGCGGCGGGGAAGCCGGTCCGGGCGTTGGAGAAGATGCGGGCCGAGAGCGCGGTGTTGGTCCCACTGAGCGAGAGGTTGTATTGGCGCGAGGCGCCGATCGTGAACAGCAGGGGCGCCGTCTCGCCCGCAGCCCGGGCCACGGCCAGCAGCGCTCCCGAGGTGATCCCGGGCAGGGCGGCCGGCAGCACAACGCTGACGATCGTCCGGCTCTTCGAGGTGCCGAGCGCGTAAGCCGCCTCGCGCAGCTCGCTCGGCACCAGGCGCAGCATGGCCTCGGTGGAACGGATGACGATCGGCAGCATGAGACAGGACAGGGCCAGGGCTCCGGCCATGCCGGACAGGCCTTCGATGCCTCGCGGCAGGACGTAGATGGTGAAGATGAACAGGCCCATGACGATGGACGGCACGCCGGCCATCACGTTCGCCAGGAACCGGACGAGGGCGGCGAGCGGGTTGCTCCCGCCGTACTCCGCCAGGTACACCGCGGCCAGGATCCCGAGGGGCACCGCCAGCAGGGTCGCGAATCCGGTGATGACCAGGGTGCCGGTGATGGCGGGGCCGATCCCGCCCTCGGCCTTGCGGTCCTGGGCCGGCAGCTCTCCGGTGAGGAACCTGGCGTCGATGACGCCCACCCCCTTCGACACCACGTAGTACATGATGAACGCCAGCGGGATCAGGGCGAAGCCCACAGCGGCGTAGATGGCCATGGTGGCCACCGCGTTGCGGCCGCGACGGCCGGCCGCGATGGACGAGTTGGTGATGGATGCCCGCTCGCCGGCCGCAGGAACGGCGGTCGCCACCTCAGCCCGGCTTCCGCTCGGCTCGCGACACCACCGCGGAGGCGGCCAGGTTGACCAGGATCGTCATGGCGAACAGCACGACACCGAGGCCGATCAGGGCGGAGCGGGCGGTGCCGACGGCCTCGCCGAACTGGTTGGCGATCACCGCCGCGAGGGCGTCGCCGGAGGCGAACAGCCGCGGGGTGATGGACGCCACCGACCCGATGACGAGGGCGGCCGCGATGGTCTCGCCCATGGCCCGACCGAGGCCGAGCAGCACGGCACCGATCACCCCGGCCCGTGCATGGGGCAAGACGGCGCCGCGAATCATCTCCCAGCGGGTGGCACCCAGCGCCAGGGCGGCCTCCTTCTGACCCCGCGGCGTGGTCTCGAACACGTCCCGGGTGATCGAGGTGATGATCGGGGTGATCAACAGGGCCAGGATGAAGCCGGCGGTCATGAAGGACTTCCCACTGGCGTTGTACGGGCCGCCAAAGGCGCCGCCGAGACCGGGGATGGCGCTGAGCGGCGAGCCGATGGTCTCGTAGAAGCCGGGAGCCTTGAGGGCGAGGACGCTGACCCCCCACAGGCCGAACACCACCGAGGGCACTGCGGCCAGCAGGTCCATGACGAAGGTCATGACCTTGCCGACCGGGAGCGGGGCCAGCTCGGTGATGAACAGCGCGATCCCGATCGAGGCGGGCACGGCGAAGATCAGAGCGATGAGCGACACGAAGAACGTGCCGAAGACGAAGCCCAACGCCCCGAAGGCGTCGTCGTTGGGCGCCCACCGGCTGCTGGTGAGGAAACCGATACCCTCCTCCCGGAAGGCCGGCAGCGCCTCCAGGGTGATCGACCAGGTGATGAGCCCGAGGACGACGAGGACGACGAGGCCCGCCGCCAGGCTCATCAGGCGGAAGCCGTCGTCGGCCCGGCGGGAGTCGCGGCGAGCCAGGCGACTCTCGCCCGCAGGCTCGGCAGGGCCGTCGGTGCTCATGTCCTAGAGCCTGGCGCAGATCAGGCCGGCACGACGATCGAGGCGATGGCCGCCTCGACCTTGTCGGTGAAGGTCTTCGGCAACGCGGCGTAGTCGTTGTCCTCAGCCGTCTCCTGGGCGTCGCCCACCAGGTAGCCGAGGAAGGCCTTCAGCGCCTCGCCCTTGGCCTTGTCGGTCTGGGTCTTGTAGGCCAGCATCCAGGTCGGCGCGGCGATCGGGTAGGCGTCGGGGTTGTCCGAGTTGAGCGGGTCGTAGGTCAGGTCGGCCTTCAGCTCGACGCCCTCGAGGGCCGCGGTGGTGGCCTCCAGGGTGGGCTCCACCACCTTGCCGTTCTTGTTCTTGAGGTTGGCGTAGACCAGCCTCTGGGTGTTGGCGTCGGCCAGGTCGACGTAGCCGATGGCGCCGGCCTGGGTCTTCACGATCTGGGCCACGCCGGGGTTACCGTTCCCGGCCTGGGTGTCGGCCGGCCACTCGACGGTGGACCCGCTCTTCAGCTTCCAGCTGGGCGCCGCCTTCACCAGGTACTTGGTGAAGTTCTCGGTCGTCCCCGAGCCGTCCGAGCGGTGGGCCACCACGATCG
>JBBPYZ010000222.1:0-13463 GCA_038199465.1 Acidimicrobiales bacterium
CAGGGTGCGCACCGCCGACGGCTCGGGCGCCCGCGCCGGGAGCGCCTCCCGCTCTGAAGGGCCGCTCGGGCCGGGCTCGCGGCCCGCCCGCCAGTGGAGCGTCACCGCGCAGGTCACGATCACCAGCGAGAGCAGGAAGTGCGACTGCACGGCCACCGGGTGCAGGCCGGTGAGCACGGTGATCCCGCCCAGGACGATCTGGCCGACCACGCCGCCGACCAGGCTGACCGAGAGCCAGACCAGGTCACGCCGCCGGGGGGTGCGGGCCAGCGAGCCGAGGACGGCCACGATCACCACGACCGACACCAGGCCGGTCACCAGACGGTTGACGTACTCGATGGTGGCGTGGCCGGCCGACTCCTGAAACAGCTGGGGAGCCAGCCTCCCCTCGGCGCAGGTGGGCCAGTCGGGGCAGCCGAGGCCGGACCCGGTCACGCGCACCGCCCCACCCGACACGATGATCGCCGCCAGCAGGACCAGCGCCACCAGCGTCACCCGCCGGTAGGCGGAGGGCGAGAGGCGCATCCGGGGCTCCATCGGCCGGTCAGCGTACCCAGGAGGAGGCCGCCCTCCAGCCCGTCGCGCCCCGGCAACCCCCGCGCCCGGTCGGCGTGGGCCGACACCACCTCGACCGAGCACAGCACGTCGTCGCCACGCACCAGCCCAGGCCACCGCCGAGGACGCCAACCCCGCCCGTCGAGGATCGGGCCAGACGAGCCGCAGATGAAGGGGTTAGCGTCCGCAATGCCCCTCCCGAGAGCATTGGAGAACGCCATGGGCGATCACCTCGTCAGCGGTCCCGACGGTCTCAGCGCCGAGATCTCGCAGCTGGTCAGCGGCGAGCACCACGATCCTCACGGGCTCCTCGGGCCCCACGAGACCGAGGGGAGCACCGTCGTACGGGCCCTGCGCCCTTCAGCCCTGGCCGTGCGGGTCCTCACCGGCGACGACGCGGAGATCGACATGCAACAGGAACACGAAGGCGGCCTCTTCTCGGCCGTCGCGCCGCAGGCGGCGGCCGGGTACCGGCTGCAGGCCGAGTACCCGGCCGGCGTCACCGTCACCTTCGACGACCCGTACCGCTTCGCGCCCACGCTGGGTCAGGTCGACCTGCACCTGGTGAGCGAGGGCAAGCACCGCCGGCTGTGGCAGGCGCTGGGCGCCCACCCCTGTGCGATCGACGGCGTGGCGGGCACCTCCTTCGCCGTCTGGGCGCCGAACGCCCGCTCGGTCCGGGTCGTGGGCGAGTTCAACCTGTGGGACGGACGCCTGCACCCGATGCGGTCGCTCGGGTCGTCGGGCGTCTGGGAGCTGTTCCTGCCGGGCGTCGCCCCCGGGGCCCGCTACAAGTTCGAGATCCTGACCGGCTCCGGGCATCTGACGCTCAAGGCCGACCCCCTCGCCTTCGCCGCCCAGGAGCCGCCGGCCACCGACAGCATCGTGACCGAGTCGACCCACCAGTGGGGCGACGGGGACTGGCTGGCCGGGCGGGCCACCGAGGACTGGCTCGACCAGCCCGTCTCCATCTACGAGGTCCACCTTGGGTCGTGGAAGCGTGTCCCGGACGAGGACGACCGGCCGCTCTCCTACCGCGAGCTGGCCGAACAGCTGCCCGCCTACGTCACCCAGCTGGGGTTCACCCACGTCGAGCTGATGGCGATGGCCGAGCACCCCTTCGCAGGGTCCTGGGGCTACCAGGTGACCTCCTACTTCGCCCCGACCGCCCGGTTCGGCTCCCCCGACGATTTCCGGGTCCTGGTCGACGCCCTGCACCGCGCCGGCATCGGCGTGATCTTGGACTGGGTGCCGGGGCACTTCCCCAGGGACGATTGGGCCCTCGCCCGCTTCGACGGCACCGCCCTCTACGAGCACGAGGACCCCCGCATCGGCGCCCACGAGGAGTGGGGCACGCTGGTCTTCAACTACGGGCGTCGCGAGGTCGCCAACTTCCTCGTGGCCAACGCCGACTACTGGCTGGAGGAGTTCCACATCGACGGCCTGCGGGTCGACGGCGTGGCGTCCATGCTCTACCTCGACTACGCCCGCAAGGAGGGCGAGTGGATCCCCAACCCGTCGGGCGGGCGGGAGAACCTCGAGGCGGTTGCCGTGCTCCGCGAGCTCAACGAGGTCGTCCACGCCGCCCATCCGGGCGTGATGATGATCGCCGAGGAGTCCACCTCCTGGCCGGCGGTGACCAGGCCCACCGACGTTGGCGGGCTCGGCTTCGGGTTCAAGTGGAACATGGGCTGGATGCACGACACGTTGGAGTACTTCTCCCAGGATCCGGTGAACCGCACCCACCACCACGACGAGCTGACCTTCGGCCTGCTGTATGCCTTCACCGAGAACTTCATCCTGCCCCTCTCCCACGACGAGGTCGCTCACGGGAAGCGCTCGCTGCTGAGCAAGATGCCGGGCGACCGGTGGCAGAAGGTCGCCAACCTCCGGGCGCTGCTGGGGTGGATGTGGGCCCATCCCGGCAAGCAGATGCTCTTCATGGGGGGTGAGATCGCCCAGTCGGAGGAGTGGGACTTCGACGCCAGCGTGGACTGGCACCTCCTCCAGTACCCCGAGCACGCCGGCGTGCAGAGGCTGGTCGGCGAGCTCAACCGCCGCTACCGGGCCGAGCCGGCGCTGTGGGAGCGCGACTTCAGCGCCGACGGCTTCCGGTGGGTGGACGCCAGCGATCCCGACTCCAACGTGCTCTCCTTCCTGCGACTCTCCGCCGACGGGTCCCGGGTCGTCGCGTGCATCGCCAACCTCTCCCCCGTGCCCAGGTCCCCCCATCCCGTCGGCCTGCCCCGTGGCGGGCCGTGGCGGGAGCTCCTCAACACCGACGCCGAGCGGTTCGGGGGTGCAGGCACGACCATGGCCGGCACGATTCTGGCCACCGAGGCCGCCTTGCACGGCTTCGACCACGCGGCCGAGCTGAGCCTCCCGCCGCTCGGCGTGGTGTGGCTCTGCCCCGAGGGCCAGTAGCGCACCTGAGCGGTCCTTTTGGCCGGCGCGACGGTCAACCAGTCCGACACCGGCAGCGTCCTGCTGCGCGGCACCTCGACGGTCGACGGCCGCCGGATGACTTCTGTCTGGCCAGCCCCCGCCCGGTTCGGTCACCTCGAACTCCGGGGGGTTCGCAAACCATCACCCCCGGAGCCCGGGCTCACCGAACCGAACCTCCGCCACGGCCGAACCGGGATGCCCCCGCGCACCCCGACCTCGGTCGCGCCAGCGCCGCGTCGGTGCTATGCGTCCACGGGTTGGGCGGTCAGGTCGATGATCGAGTTGGTGGTGCCGAGGTCGTTGGGCTCGTACCCATCAGCCGCCTCGTCGTCGAACCAGCGGCCGTCGCTGCTCACGTAGCGGAAGGCATACCGGCGGCCCGTGTCGAGCATCGCCGTAGCCGTGCACCTCTTCCCCCGCTTGGTCATCGGCAGCTGGCCAGGGTCCCAGCCGTTGAAGTCGCCGGCGACGCTCAACTTCTCACCTTTGGCCGCTGCGGGCACGATGAACGTGACCGTCGTCTGCTCGTCACCGTTCATGCGTTCACGTTGGATCATGGGTGGTCTCCTTGTTGGTTGGGGATCGTTGACAGGCCGAGGCCGGACGGGTGGACCCGCCGTGCCTCTTGGACAAGCAGGTGCCGTCCGCCGGGGGCGACCGCGAGACGGAAGTGGCCCCGGTAGGCGCCAGAGGTCACCGCGGTCCCGTTGCCGTTCAACCTCAACAGCGTCCAGAGCGGACTGTCGGAGGTCACGGACAGGGTCACGCCGACCCCGTAGAACTCGGCCAACGCGGCCACGGTCGCCAGCGCCGCAGTCACCGCGGCGTCGTCGATCAGCTCGGCCTGGCGCAAATCGACAACCAGGGACACCGAGCGCGGCCCCTCGACAAGCCCCAGCAGGAACACCTCAAGCCGACCGGTGTTGGGCGAATCCAGCCGCCCCCGGACCGTCACCACCACCGCGCCCAAGGCACGACCAACAGCCCACGAGAACTGGGGCGTCAGGACCGCCGGCTCCGCGCCCGGACGCACCACAGCCGGCTCGTCGCCCCCGCCCCCAGCGCCGTCGGCTGAGGCCGAACCAGATCGGCTGGGCGCGTCTGACGGGCGCTGCTGGACACTCATGACCCGACCGACCTCCCCACAACACCAAGGCGTGCGAAGTCCGGGTCAGCAAACGTGAGAACGTGACCCGTTCTTCGTGCGGCTGGTTGCTCAACCCGCGGGGCTCGTTACTGAACCAAACAGGACGCTAACGCCCGACCAGCCGATGCGCAAGCGACTCGACTCCGACCGGCGTTCTCGCCGCGCTGGCCGACTGAACCTGTCCTCCAACGCCGTGAAGTTCACCGAGGCGGGCGAGATCATCCTCCGAGCGCGACTGGAACCCCTCCGCCTCGCACGCATCGCCATGACCGCCGGCGCCACCGACGGTGATCGAGAGCGGTGCCTGGCGGCCTGAGCGAAGCGGTACCTTGCGCCCCGAACGAAAGTCGCCGAACGAAAGACAATGAAGTGCTTGCCGGCTCCCGGCCCCGGTGGCTACGGTGGCGGCAGGGTCCAGCAACGTGGCCCGCAGCGAACGGAGATGCAGATGGCCAGCGGCACCGTCAAGTGGTTCAGCACCGACAAGGGCTACGGCTTCATCAGCCAAGGGGAGGGGCCCGACGTGTTCGTGCACTTCTCGGCCATCGAGGGCGGTGGCTACAAGAACCTGGTCGAGGGGGAGATGGTCGAGTTCGAGGTGAAGGAGGGCCCGAAGGGCCTCCAGGCCGCCGAGGTCCGCCGGGCCAGCGTCGGAGCTGAGTAGCTCTAGGGGAGGGGCGGGGAACCGTCCCAGGTCCCCTCGGCCCGCTCCACCGAGAAGCGGGCGAACAGCTCCTCGGCGTACCAGCCTTCCTGGGCGGTCCGGCGCACCGCCACCCGGTGGGCGTCGCTGCGGGAGAACGCGGCCATGGCCGCCCCGTCGCGCCACAGGCTCACCGTGCCCTGCACCAGCACGGGCCACTCGCCCACGCCCACGCTGCGCAGCAGGCCGGGGGCCTCGGCCAAGGCATCGTCGACCGGGGGGACCGACCCGGTGAACGGCCGCCACCGGCCGGCCCGTACGCGGGCCCGGGTCAGCACCACCAGCGGCGAAGGCGTGGCGGGCTCGCCTTCGGCCACCGCCACCTCGTGCCCGCCCCAGCGCCCCCGCGACCGCACGGCCCGCAGGTGCAGCGTGGCCACCTCCCGGGGCTCGAGCCGGCCCGCCAGGGCGTCGTGGAAAGCAGTGGCGGCGCGCTCGTCGTCCCACGAGCAGAACCAGGCCCAGCGGGTCAGGTCGGCTCCCAGGGTGCGGCCGCCCGCCGCCGTCCCGAGGTGCTTGGCCCACCCCAGCCCGGCCAGGCGGCGGAGGCGGAGCCGTTCGAGCGGCACGCTGACCAGGAGGCGGGGCGCCCGGTCAGGCTCGAAGCAGGCCAGCGTGAAGGTGAAGGAACCAGCCATGCCGCCGTGAGGCTAGGAGGGCCCGGGCCGCTGAGCCGACTGCCAATCGTCGTCGGACAGCCCGGCGCGGAGTCGAGACAGCCCGGAGCGGATGCGGCTCTTGACGGTCCCTTCGGGCAGTCCGAGCAGCTTGGCTACCTCCCGGTAGCTGTGGTCTCCGAAGTAGGCCAGGGTGATGGCCCGCCGCTCGGCGTCGCCGAGCCGGCTCAGGAGCTTCCAGGCGTCGTCACCGGCGAGCTGGTTCATGGCGACATCCTCGACCGGCGCAGCAGGGCCGATCCGCCGTCGATGATCGGTGGTCTCTCGGGCGCAACGGGCGCCGTCGGCCCGGAGCACGTCGACCGCTCGGCCGTGCGCCTTCACCCGCAGGAAGGCACCCAGGGTGCCCCTCTCAGGGTCGAAGCACTCCGGCTGGCGCCACAGGCCGAGGAACACGTCCTGGGTGACGTCGGCGGCCCGCTCGCCATACACGCGTTGGGCGACGCGGTGCACGCTGGTGCCGTGGCGGCTGTACGCCTCGGCCAGGGCATCATGGGATCCCCTGGCGATGCTGAACGCCAGCTGGCCGTCGGAGAGCTCGGCCATGCCACCCCGCTCGTCGCTCCGAAAGACTCGGTCGCCTGAGCCTGGGCGGGGTTCCCGCTCGGCGGCGGCCGGCGCGTCCAGGTCGGTCACTGGTCGTCGGAGTACGGGATGGGATGGTCGCCGCCCAGCTCGGAGAAGCGTTCGTTCAACGCCGCGGCGATCAGGTCGCCGTCGTGAGAGGTGGGGATCAGGGCCCCGTACAAGAAGGCTTCCACCTGAAGTGCGGTGCTCATCCCGCCCAGCTCGAAGTACCGGAACCACAGCTCGCCCTGAGACAGCCCGACCTCGAGACGACCCTGTTCCAGCATCTCGACGGGCCGCCTCACGGTTCGCTCCCGGTCAGAGGAACCTGCCGTTGGGTGGACGCCGTGATCTCGGTCGCCTGCCGCCGGAGCGAGATGTGGGCTTGACGGGAGGAGCGGAGGAGGGCGGCGGAGGCCGCGGCGGCCGACACCCCTTGGCGGGCCATGACCACGCCCTGGGCTTGGGCGATCAGCTCGCGCACGTGGAGAGCAGCCTGGAGCCGGGTGGCCTGCTCGCCAGCGACTCCTGCGCTGGCAAGGATGCGTGATGCCTGGGTGGCGAACAGCGCCGCCAGCTCCTGCTCCGGCGGCCCGAAGGCCCGCTCGGTCCTCGAATAGATGTTGAGGGCTCCGACCGATCGGCCGGCGGTGGCCATCAGTGGCGTCGACAGGATGCTGCCGATCCCGCCAGCCCGTGCCCGCGGCACGAAGTCAGGCCACCGCTCCTCACCGGCCATCGACTCGACGTGGAACCGATGTCCCTCGCCGGCGGCGGCCAGGCACGGGCCCTGCCCGGTGGCGTACTGGTCGCGGTCCATCTGGGCGACCGTGTCGTCGGTCGCCGCCACCGTCCCCATCCGGCCATGACGGGCCAGCGACACGCTGGCACCGTCGGCCCCACCGACCGTCGCCTGGGCCAGGGCGGTGACCAGCTCCAGAGCGGCGTCGACCACGTCATGCCTGGCGGGCAAGGCCGCCGCCCAGCCGACAGCTGCCGTCTGGCCGGCCGCGGCGGCGGTCACGAGTGTGACGGTGGTGTCGCCGGCCTGGTGCTCGGATCCTAGTGCGACGAGCTCGAACGGCTCGAAATCGACGAGTCCGCTCACCTCGCAGAGGTCGAGAAGCCAGCGGGTCCGAGCTGATGGGGACCGGATCCGCAGCACCCCACCTGAGGTACGGAGGCGGGCGGCGGTGACTTTGATCGCTTGCAGCCCGTAGCTGTCCAGGAACGTGAGCTTGGCGAGATCGAGCACGACATCGGTGTGGCCCCGGTCGACGAGGGCGACCAGCAGGCACCCAAGGTCCGGAGCGGTGACCATGTCGACCTCGCCGATCGCTCCCACCACGATCTGGTTGGGGAGAATGCGGATCCTCAGGCCGAGTTCGTCGGCTTCACCGCGGTCGGCCATGTGCGACCAACAGGCCACACGGCCGGGAAGCCCGGCGCCTGACGCAGCGGTCGCACCCACAACGTCGCCACGCGAGCCGACGCGGGGGAACGTCGGTTCAGAGGGCTCATCGACCTTGGGAGGCTTGGACAGCGAGGGATCCGGCACGAGGCCGCCTTCCCGGATGCGTCAGGCGCCGAACGCCCGAGTGAACCCTCGCTGTCGAAGGCCCCGATGAACCTAGCCGACGTGGGCCCCTGAGACCCACCGGTCCCAGCTTGAGGTGCGGCGGCAGACGCCCTGGTGGTGAGATGGGGGGGTGACTGGCAGCGACGCGGTGTCGGAGCTGGAGAGCAACCTCATCGAGGTGGCTGTCGCGCTGTTCGCCCCGGGGACGCTCGAAGCCACCCTGCAGCACATCGTCACCCTGGCCGTCGCCACCGTCGAGGGGTGTGACGCCGCGGGGGTGTTTCTCGCCGAGGACGGGCAGGTCACCACCGCCGCCTCCACCGACCCCGTCGTTCTCGTCCTCGACCGGCTCCAGATCGACACCGACGAGGGGCCGTGCCTCAACGCCGTCGCCGAGGAGGGAACCGTCTACGCCGACGACCTCGCCACCAGTCAGCGGTGGCCACGGTTCGGGCCGGCCGCCGTCGACGCCGGGATCCGCAGCGTCCTGGCCTTTCGCCTGTCGGCCCGACGTCCGAGCGCCCTCAACCTCTACGCCACCCTGCCCGCGGCCTTTGGTGCCACCGACCGAGCCAAGGGCCTGATCTTCGCCACCCTGGCCGGGATCGCCCTCGACACCGCCGAGCAGCGAGCCGACGAGGAGAAGCGGTACGACAACCTGCATCACGCCCTGCGGACCCGCGAGCTGATCGGCCAAGCCCAAGGCATCCTCATGGAACGAGAACGGATCACCGGCGACCAGGCGTTCGATGTCCTTCGCCGGGCCTCACAGCACCTCAACATCAAGATCCGAGACGTCGCCCACACCCTCATCGAAACCGGCGAGACCCCGACCCGGCCGACCTAGACCGGTCGCGAACCCACCCCGTCGGCTGCACCGGACCGCTTCGGTACCTTGAGGCGGGATGCTCGGCGCGGTGATGGCCACCCTCCTCATCGGCTACCTGCTGGGATCGGTGCCGGTGGCCGTGCAGGTGGCCAGGGCCCGGGGGGTCGACCCGCGGCGGGCCGGCGACCGCAACCCCGGCTACTGGAACGTGAAGGCGCTGCTGGGGCGGCGGGCGGCGGTGCCGGTGTTCGTCGGCGACGCCCTGAAGGGTGTGCTGGCCGGGTTGGCCGGCGTGGCGGTGGGCGAGGTTGCGGGCCTGGGCGCCCACGATCGGATGGTGCTGGCGTGGGTCGGGGCTGCCGGGGCCATGATCGGCCACGCCTGGCCGCTCTTCGCCGGCTTCCGGGGCGGGCGGTCGATCCTGGCCTACGCCGGGGGGGTCTCGGTCTGGTCGCCCCGTGCCTTCGCCGTCAGCATCGGCCTGCTGCTGGTGGTGTGGGCGGCCGCCCGATCGTTCGCCTGGGCGACCCGGGCCGGGGTGTTCGCCAGCCCCCTCGCCGTGCTGGTGGTGGACGGGGTGTGGCGCACGGCGGCGGCCGGCCTCTTGCTCAGCCTGATCGGCCTGCGCTTCCTGCTGGCGGCCCGCTCGGGTAGTCCCGGCCCCGCCAGCGGCGCACCGGCCGCACCGCCGCCCAGCTGAGCCGGGCCGCGGCCGGGACGTCGGCGAGCGGGGCGGCCCACGTGAGCGGCGCCGGCCGCCGGTAGGACCCCGCCGTCGCCACCCCGAGGGCCAGGCGCAGGGCCACCAGAGCGGCGTCCAGGGCCGTGCCCCGGCCGGCCAGCAGGCGGGGGAGGGGCAGGGCCTGGGCCAGCCACACCACGGCCAGGTCGGCGGCCTGCTGCACGGGTGGGGTGGCGTCGGCCATGGGGAGGGACCGGCCCCACTCCCGCCACACCTCGGCCACCGAGTCGTGCATGTCCACCTCGACCAGGCGGCTGCCGTCGAGGAAGCCGACGCTGGCCCCGCGGGAGGCCAGTCCCCGGGCCAGGGCGATGTCGTCGGTGAGGTGGCCGGCAGCCACCCCGAAGCCGCCCAGCTCGACCAGCCGGGCCCGGCGGGCGATCAGGCACTGCCCGTTGGCCATAGCCCGGCGGGGGCTGACGGTGCCGTCCGGCGCACCGAACCGGTAGACGATGGTGGCCAGCATGGCCGGGTGCAGCAGCTGCTCGCCCGGGCCGCCCAGGACGAAGCGGGGACCGACGGTGAGCACGTCCCAGCCGCCGGCGGTCGCGGCGGCGACGAGCGCCCCGACGAACCCGGGCCGGGGCACGACATCGGCGTCGAGGGTCACCACCCAGTCGGCGGTGACTGCCTCCAGCCCCTGCCGCAGGGCCCACGGCTTGCCCACCCAGCCGGCCGGCAGCGGCCGTCCGGTCACCACCCGGGCCCCGGCGCCCCGAGCCACAGCCGCGGTGGCATCGGACGACTCGTCGTCGACCACCACCACCTCGTGCACCTGGGGGTCGGAGGCCACCGCGGCCAGCAGGGGCCCGATGCGGCGCTCCTCGTCCCGGGCCGGCACGATCACCGCCACCGAGGGGGCACCGCTGAGCGGGCCTGGACGGGGCTGCAGCGGCGCCGGCCGCCGGGCCCCGGGCAGCAGCCGCAGCACGACCGTCGCCGCCGCCGCCGCCTGAAGGATGTTGAACGGGGTGGGCCGCCAGCGCCTGATCACGAGCCGGGCTCAGCAGCAGGACGGGGCTGCCGGCGCTTCAGGCGCAGGCCCCGTGGCCCGGCCGAAGGGGCCGTGGTGGGTGCTCGTGTCGCCCTCGACCCGGAAGTGCGGGGCGTAGCGGGTGCGGGTCAGCATGGCCGCAGTGTTGGCGCTCACCGGGACGGCCTGGCCCGCTTCCAGCACGTGCCGGTCGTCCAGCTCGAACCGCTCCGGTGTCTCGGCGATGGTGCCGAGATAGGTGGCCACCTGCCCGTAGTCCTCCTCGCGGTCCTCGAGGTCGAGCTTGAAGGCCCGCATCGTGGTCGAGGAGAAGGCGATGGCACCGACCTGGGCCTCGAGTGACGGGTTGTCGATCGACAACGGCCGGGATGTCATGACCCGGGCGTCGTGGCCGCCGGCCCGGGCCAGCATCCGGCGGAAGTCCTCGACGTAGAGGGCGCCGCCCAGGCACTCGCCCCGCAGCACCGGGTCGGCGCTCAGGTGCGGAGGGATCCGGCGGTCGGCAAAGACATCGGAGAAGTACAGCTCGCCGCCGGGCTTGATCACCCGGAAGATCTCCTCGAACACCGGCGCCTTGTCGGTGGCCAGGTTCAGCACGCAGTTGGAGACGACCACGTCGACGCTGGCGTCGGCGATCCCGACCGCGGCCAGGTCCTCGATGCGGCCGTCCCGAAACTCGACGTTGGCGAAGCCGAACCGCTCGGCGTGCCAGCCGGTGTGAGCCCGGGCCACCGCCACCTGCTCGGGCGTCATGTCGATCCCGATGACCCGGCCCTCGGCCCCGACGAGCTGGGCGATGACGTAAGCGTCGCGGCCCGACCCGCAGCCCAGGTCGACCACGGTGGCGCCCCCGAGAGCCGGGGGGATGGGCGAGCCGCACCCGTAGAACCGGTCCAGGACCTCGGGGTGCACCAGCTCCAGGGCCGTTCGCACGCGGTCGGGCGGCGCCTCGACGGCGCAGCAGGCCGAGGTCTGGAGGTCCTCCGACGAGGAGAGCACGCTGCCGTAGTAGTCCTGCACCGACTTGGCGAGGCTGTCGGTGATCTCGGCCATGTGGTGTCCTTCTCCAGGGCTCGGGGGGCGACCCGATCACCCTGCTCCACCGGTTGAGGTTGCGCCAAGCCGGCCTGCCATCGGCGACGGGTCGCGGTCGGTCAGCGGGTCAGCCGGCGAGGTCGGCGGCGACCATGTCGGCCACGATCCGGGCCGACAGGGCCACCAGGGGGAGGCCGCCGCCAGGGTGGCTGGAGCCGCCGACCAGATAAAGGCCGGGGCGGCGGCCCCGGTTGGAGGGGCGGGTGAAGGCGGCCCGGCGGCCGTTGCTGGAGGTGCCGTAGATGGCACCGCCGAGGGCCCGGTGGCGGGCGGCCAGGTGGGCGGGGGTGATGACCTCCCGGTGCACGATCCGGCGGCGCAGGTCGAGGCCGCGGCGCTCGAGCACCGCGAGGATCCGCTCGGCGTAGGCGTCGGCCTGACCGTCGGCCCACGCCGCAGTCGGGTCGTCGGCCGACGGCACGTTGACCCGCACGAACAGCGACTCGAAACCGGGCGGGGCGGCGGTCGGGTCGGTGCGGTCGGCGGCGCACACGTAGACGGTGGGGTCGGCGGGGGGCCGGCCGGCGGCCATGTCGACGAACTCCTGGCGGTAGCCGGCGCTGAACAGCACGGTGTGGTGGTCGAGCGCCTCGGTCCGGCCCTCGGCGCCGAGAAGGCGCACCAAGCCGCTGGTCGAGCGGCCGGCCGCCCGCACCCGGCGCCGCCCGCCGCGGTCGGGCAGCAGGTCGGCGTAGAGGTGGGCGGCGTCGACGACGGCCACCACGATGTCGGCGGCGACCACCTCGCCTGAGGCCAGGCGCACGCCGGTGAGCCTTCCGTCCGGGGCGTCGGTCAGGAGGGCGGCCACCTCGGTGCCGGTGTGCAAGTTGACGCCCAGGGTGGCCGCCGCCCCGGCCAGCGCCTCGGCCAGGGTGGCCAGGCCACCGAGCAGGGCCCAGCAGCCGTAGGCCTGCTCGATGTGGGGGATGCAGCCGAGGGTGGCCGGCACCCGCCACGGGTCGGACCCGGCGTAGGTGGCGTACCGGCAGGCCCACTGCACCAGGCGGGGATCGGAGAAGGTGGCCGCGGCCCGCTGGTGGAGGGTGGGCAGCGGGTCGATGGCCACCAGGTCGAGGGGAGAGCGCATGCGGCCGAGGAGGGCCCGGGGGTCCTCGATAGGCCCGGTGAAGAAGGTGCGCTCGGCGGTGTCCCACACCCGGGCGGACCGGGTCGCCCAGCGGTCCCAGGCCGGGCCAGATCCGGGGGCCAGCGCCTCGACCTCGGCCCGGGTGGCGACCGGGTCGTCGCAGGTGGCGAAGGTGGAGCCGTCGGCGAAGTGGTAGCGGCAGGTGCGAGCGAGGCGCACCGGCCGGCAGGCCTCGGCCAGCGAGGTGCCGGCCAGCCCCAGCAGGTCGTCGAACACCGCGGGCAGGGTGAGCAGCGAGGGGCCGGTCTCCCAGCGGAACTCGGCGGCGGCGTGGCCGCCGAGCTTGCCGCCGAGTCGGTCCGACCGCTCGAACAGCTGGACGTGGTGGCCGGCGGCGGCCAGCCGGATGGCGGCGGCCAGGCCGCCGACGCCGCCGCCGACGACGACGACCGATCGGGGGTCGGCCGCTTCCGTCGGAACCGGCGGCGAGCCGGGCCCGGTGGGCCAAGGCGACGCCGCGCCGGGGTCGAGCTCTCCGAGCGTCATCGCCGCACCCCATCCGGGAGGGGGCTGTCCCCCGCTCGCGACGACCGGCCGACCAGCGCCGCCACCCCGAGGGGCACGCCCACCGCCCCGCCCACCAGGGCCACCAGAGGGTCACCGAAGAAGAGAAGGAAGCCGAGCACCTCCATCACCGCCATCAGGAGGTAGGCCGACGCGGCCACGCGGGAGCGGGCGCCGGGGACCGTGACGGCGAACACCGCCATCAGCACCGCCGAGACCGCCAGCCAGCCCCCGTAGTTCGACAGGGGGATGCCCCGGTAGAAGCCGCCGCCCGGCCAGACCCAGAAGCCCTCGGCCACCATCTGGGGGTCGAGGAACAGGTCCCAGGCGGTGAGGGCGACGGCGCCCAGAGTGATCCGGGCGGGGGTGAAGCGCACCAGCCGGCCGGCCACCGCCCATGCCGGCAGGCCCATGCCGGCCCAGGCCAGCGCCACCACCACGGGGACGCCGAGCACCTGGGGCTGCAGCCGGTCGGTGTA
>JBBPYZ010000223.1:0-7607 GCA_038199465.1 Acidimicrobiales bacterium
CTGACCACCCATGGCTGGTGTGCAGGCGTACCTCGTCTCATCGTCAGGGCAGATGTCGCTCCCGGCCAGCGCACGTCATCGCTGGCACCTCGACCGCGGCGGCCCGGTCGACGTGATCGACCTCGGGTTCGGGGTGCTCACCGTGCCCAAGGGTGAAGGCCGTCGACTGCTCGGCGACCTGGTCACCCGGGAGCAGCACGCAGCCTTCGTGAGGACGCTCGCCGACGATCCGGACATCGCCACGAGGTGAGCAGGGGCGATCCTCGACGACCCTGGCCGGCCTACCCTTGCTCCGTGAGGTTCTCCCGGATCACGTTTGACCCGGCGGTGATGGGGGGGCTGCCGTGCATAAGGGGACTGCGGGTCCCTGTTGCCACCGTCGTCACCATGGTCGCTGACGGGATGTCAGCCCAGGAGATCATCGCGGAGCTCCCCTACCTCGAGGAAGGCGACGTCAGCGAAGCCCTGCGCTTCGCCGCCGAAGCGGTGCCCGGTGACGGCATCACCCGGATCCGCAGCCTGCCGATCCTCTGAGCTGCCGGCGTTCTCGTAGGGCTGCGGCCCTTGTTCGAGCGACCAGACTGGTGCCGTGAGCATTCGTGGCGTCATCCCTGCGGCGGCTGGAGGGGCGGCTGCCGTCGGCGCCATCATCCTGATCCGCAGCTCAGGACTGACCGCCACCGCAGCGCTGATCCTCTCGACGGTCGGATCGTCGGTGCTCCTCGCCACGTTCGGACCGCTGGCCGAGGCACGTCTTCGTCACCGTCCCGGGGGTCTCGAGTCCCTCGTCGGTGTGATCGTCGGCATCCTGACCGGCGCCGCGCTGGCATCCTTCACGGCGGCTTTCGGATCGGATCGGGCGGACCTGGCCACGGTCGGCCCGCTGGCGGCTCTGGAGCTCGGGTTGGCGTGGTGGATCTGGACCCATCGGCGGCGCTACGTCGAGGCGAGAACGCAGACGAGCCGCAGGGGCTAGCGCCCGAGGAGGATGACGACGGGCCCGCCGAGGGCGACCACGGCGGCCAGGAACGCCGGCCACCACTGTTGAAGCGCTTCGAACAGGATCCATTTGTCGTTCTTCCGACGGCCTTCCCGCCAGTCGCTTCTGGCCGTCCAGCTTGTTGACGGGGATCTGTGCGTCGGGCCCCCACCAGAAGGCCTGCGGGTCGCCACGTCGCCACCAGCACGGCGACCGCGCGCCCGCCTAGCGCCCCTCGCCGGCTTCGCTCACCGACGCCCCCGGCCCCAGAGCGATCGGATCCCCTCCGCCCTCGACCCAGACGGCCACCACCTCAAGGTTCCGAGGATCAACCAGGATCTGGCCGAGCCGCACCGGAGCCAGCACCAGGCGAACCTACCGCTCAGAGATCGAAGGCCTCCCGTGGCGGCGAGTACTCGATGACGGTCAGCGACAGAACGCGCACCACGGTCACCAAGAGGAAGGCCACAGCCCACGCCACCCACAGGGCTCTGGCTGCCGATCGGGACCTCATGGTCCCGATGACGACCGGGAGGAGCGCCAGGACCGCCAGAACCGACCCGAGGACGAGCGCAGCGCGGAGGTGCTGGGCGCCGGCGGCGCCGCAGAAGCGTGCGATCTCACTCTCCCGATCGGGGTGCAGGACCCGTTCCGCACCGGAGGGTGCCGCCGCCCAGCGAGACCTGGGTGGGGACGAGGGTCGTGCCGACCACGACGGCGAGGGCGGCCAGGACGAGTCCTGCCACGGTGAGTCGAAGGCCCCGGGGCATGCCCCGTTGGTTGGCCCAGGGTTCCGCGTCCCGCTCGTCATCCCGGCGCAAGGGGTGTCCGGCCCAAACGGGGTTTGACCTCCACGACCAGCTATCGGCCGAACATCAACCTATGTTGGGGTCCGACCCAGGTTCGTGGAGTAGCCCATGCCTCGATCGCTTCAGGAGATCCTCGACCACGGCGACGAGCTCGCCCGACGCTTTGAGGACTACGAGCCGAAGGATGGAGACGAACGCCCGATCGAGGAGTACCTCCTCGAGCGGGCGGCGATCGCCCGATCGCGCAGCGAGCACCAGGTCGTCGATGCGGTGGCCGTCGCTCGGACCAGGGGTATGTCGTGGCAACGGATCGGAGCCATCCTCGGCACCTCGGCCCAGGCGGCGCAGCACCGTTACGCCGAGGTGGTCGACTCACTCTGACGGGCTTAGGGCCCCCCGCCCGCGCTCGGTCGGCTTGCTCGTGGACGTTCGAAGGCGGGCACCGGGGCCGCCGGCCAGGAGATTCCGTCGGCGCAGGCCAGGAGGTGGAGGCGGGGGGCGCGGGCGTCGAGCCAGGCGGCGACGGCCAGCAGCTCGTCGACCTCGGAGGCGGCCAGCGGGCCTGAAAGCGTCTCGTCGGGGGCGGGAGGCGTGAGGGCGGCCAGGGGACGGGTGCCGGGAGGCCAGGCCCGGGTGAGGCGGCCGTTGTCCAGCACCGCTCCGCCTTCGCCGTCGACCTCGACGACGAGGCGGCCGGCGTTGCGCAGGGCCTCGAGGCGGCGCTGGCGCTGCACGGCCCGGGACAGGGCGGCGGCCCGGTCGCGCACCGCCGCGGCCTCCTCGTAGCGGCCGGCCCCGGCCAGGGCCCGCATCCGTTCGGCCAGCGGGTCCAGGAGCAGCGCTGGGTGCGACGACAGGCCCCGGCGGGTGGCGCTGACCACCTCGGCGTAGGCCTCGGGGGCGACCTCGCCGGCGCAGGGGCACAGCGCAACTCCAAGCTGGGCGGCGGTGCACGAGCCGTCCCTCACCGGCGTTCCTCCCGCTCCGAGGGGCCGCTCGGGCCCTAGGCCGGCCTGCAGCCGGGTGGTGCAGCGGCGCAGGGGCACGGCGTCGTGCACGGCCTCGGCCACCAGGCGGGCGGCGCCGTCGGAGGCGAGCGGGCCCAGGTCGCCCGGCCGGGGGGAGCGGACAACGGACAGGCGGGGCCACGCCTCGTCGGTGAGCCGCAGCCAGCGGTAGCGGCGCCAGCGGGTGCCCTGGCGGTTGAAGCGGGGTTCGAGCTGGTGGATCATCCGCACCTCGAGTACCGACGCCTCCAGCTCGTGGGCGCAGACGTGGTGGTCGAGGCTGGCCGCCTCCCGCAGCAGCTGCGGCACCTTCCGACGGTCGTCGTGGCCGAAGTACTGGCGCACCCGGCGGCGCAGGTTGACGGCCTTGCCCACGTACAGGGCCCGGCCGCCGGCGTCACGGAAGACGTAGACGCCGGGGGAGCGGGGGAGCGTGGCCACCCAGCGCAGCTTCTGGCCCTGGGGGTGCCCGGCCGCCTTGGGCAGCTCGAGGAGGTCGTCGAGGTGGGTGGCGCCGAGGCAGCCGGCCCGTTCGAGGAGCAGGTGCAGCAGGTCAACGGTGGCCCAGGCGTCGTCGAGGGCCCGGTGGGTGGGGCGGTGGGGCAGGCGCAGGCGCTCGGCCAGGGTGGCCAGCTTGGCGTTGGGCACCTCGTCGCGCAGGAGGCGCCGGGCCAGGGAGCAGGTGTCGACCACCTGGTTCGCCGGGCGGTCGTAGCCGAGGGCGTCGCAGGCGGCCCGCACGAAGGACACGTCGAAGCGCACGTTGTGGCCGACGAGGACGGCGTCGCCCCCGACCCACTCGAGAAAGGCTGGGAGGACGGCGTCGACGGTGGGAGCGGGCCGGACCATGGCCTCAGTGATGCCCGTGAGGTAGGTGATGGCCGTTGGGATCGGGCTGCCCGGGTTGACCAGGGTGGCGAAGGTGCCCAGGACCTCGCCGCCCCGCACCTTCACTGCCCCGATCTCGGTGATGGCGTCGCCGCCGCCGGCCGAGCCGCCGGTGGTCTCGAGGTCGAACACCACGAAGGTGACCTGCTGCAGCGGCGGCGCCAGGTCGTCGAAGGTCAGCTGCCCGGACCGGCGGACCGCCTGCGTCGCCGTCCCCTGGGCCATCTCCAGCACTGTAGGCGAACAGACGTTCGCCCCGCCCAGGGTCGCACGGCCCCGGGTCGTACGCTCCGGGCGTGCCCGCCCGTTACCGCTGCACCGACTGCGGCAACCTCACCAGGTTCGACGTGCTGGCCACCCGGCGCACCCGGGCCTACCACCACTACTCGGTGGGCGGCGACCTGGAGGTCGAGGCCGAGGACGTGTTGTCCGAGCGGGTCGAGGAGGTCACCTGCCGCTGGTGCGGCACCGGCGCGGCGGTGGAGGAGCTGCCCGGGTGAGCAGAGCGGACGACCCGGCTGCATCTCCCGATGCACCGGCGGGAAACATCGACCTCCTGACCGGTCCCGAGGCCGAGGAGCTGCTGCGGCCGGCGGCGGAGCTGGCCATCGAGCTGGCCCGGGCCGGTGCCCGCCTCCAGCCCCCGCAGGACGTGCCGAGGGGCCTGCGCCCGCTGCTCGGCCACGCCAAGGTGACCCGGGCGGCGCTGGCCACCGCTCGGCGGGTCGTCGAGTCGGACCCCGAGTACCGGGCCCGGCTGGCCGCGGCCACTCAGCTTCCCGACGCAGCCGCCACCCTCGGCCCGGCCGGGATGCTGTGGCTCAGCCGTCCCGAGGGGTGGCAGGCCGAGCTGGGCGTCCTGGTCGTCGAGGCCCGGGCGTCGGCGGTGGCGAGGGCCGAAGAGGCTGGCGAGCGCAGCGCCACCCGCCGGCTGCGCCACGCCGAGCAGGCCCGAGAGACAGCCGAGCGGGCGGCTGAGGCGGCCCGAGCGGCGGCCGAGACCGGCCGCCGCGAGCTGCAGGAGGAGCGGCGGCTCCGTCGCCGGGCTGACGAGGGGCTGGCCCAGTCCCGCCGGCACGCCGCGTCGCTGGAGGAGCAGCTGCGGGCCGCCCACCGCCAGGCCACGGCGGCAGCCCAGCGGGCCACCGAGCAGGCCGAGGCCGCCGCCGAGGCCACCGCTGCCGTGGCGGCCGCCGACACCGAGCGGCGAGCGCTGTGCTCGGAGGTGGAAGCTCTGCGCCTGGCCGCCGCCGTGGTGCCGCCGGCTCCAGCCCCGCTCGGCTCGACCGGGCCGATCGCCGACCTGGCCGGGGTCGGCGAGGCGGTGGCCGCGGCCTCATCGGCCGCGCTGGCCCTGAGCGCCGCCCTGGCCCGCGCTGCGGGTGCCCTGCAGCCGGCGGCCCTAGGGGGTCCGGGGCCGGTGCCGTTCGTGCCACCGGCGCCGGCCCCCCGGTCGGCCACCCGGCCCCGGTGGGTCCGAACGCAGCGTCGGGGGGCCCGGCGCCGGCCGGCCCTGCTGCCACCGGTCCTCCTCGACGACTCGCCTGAGGCGGCCCGTCACCTGGTCGGCCTGCCCGGAGTGGCCGTGCTCGTCGACGGCTACAACGCCACGCTCACCGCCTGGCCTGAGCTGCCCCTGGCTGAGCAGCGGCTCCGGCTCGTCGACGCCCTGAGCGAGCTGGCCGCCCGCACCGGCGCCCGGTCCGAGGTCGTGTTCGACGGCGACGAGGTGGGCCCCGGGCTGCGGAGCGACACCAGCCCTCGCTCGCTGGTGCGGGTCTCCTTCACCGCCTCCGATGTGGAGGCCGACGATGTCCTCATCGCCCGGGCGGGCGCCCTGCCCCTGCCGGTGGTGGTGGCCTCGGACGACCGGCGGGTGCGCGACGGCGCCCGATCGGTCGGCGCCAACGTGGTCGGCGTCAGCCAGCTTCTCGCCGTGCTGCACCGCAAGCCGGGCTGAGGCTGTCACGCAGCCCAGGAGACTGGGCCCGTGGACACCTCCTTCACCATCTCCTGTGCCGACTGCACCATGCGGGCCACGCCGGCCTGCGACGACTGCATCGTCACCTTCCTGTGCGAGCGCGAGCCGGGCGATGCCGTCACCATCGATCTGGCCGAGGAGCGGGCCGTCCGCCTGCTCGCCGATGCCGGGCTGGTGCCACGGCTCCGCCACCAGGCCTGCGGCCCCGGGGGCTGACCGGCCAGACCGGCCAGGCCAAGGGGAGAGGCGCAAACGTTCCACCAGTGGCGGGGTTTGCAACTGGTACGGTGCGCTGGACCGCCACGGCCAGGAGCCAGAAGCGTTGCACCAGCTGCATCTCGTCGGATTCACCGCCGACCACGACGGCCTGATCTTCAGCACCAGGCGGGACGCCACGTCTGGCGCGTACGTCGTCGGGATCGACGATGCGCTCTTCTCCGCCCTCGAGGAGGCCCGCCGGGCGGCGACGGCCGAGTCCGACGACCCGACGGCCCAGGCGGAGGCTGAACGGGTCAAGGCGCTCCGCCCCACCCAGCGCAGCAGCCTGTCGGTGCGCGACATCCAGTCACGGCTTCGGACGGGCATGACCCTGTCCGAGGTGGCCACCGAGGCCGGGGTCGACGAGGACTGGGTGGCCCGCTTCGCGGCCCCGGTGCTGGCCGAGCAGGCGGCAGTGGTCGAACGGGCCCTGAGCATGACCTTCACCACCAGCCGCAAGGGCCCCTCCAGCCGACCGCTGGGTGACGCCGTGCGCTGGAACCTGGCCGACCGCCGCCTCGCCGTCGACGCCGGGTCCCAGGCTGCCGGGTGGACGGCGTTCCAGCTGGCACCCGGTCAGTGGGGCGTGCGCTTCTCCTACCTGTCCCGAGGTCGCCAGCAGGTGGCCGAGTGGGAGGTCAGCTTCGAGGCCGACGACCTGACGGCTCGCAACCGTCTGGCCAGCGAGCTCGCCTACGTCGAGGCCGGGGCTCGGCGTCGCCTGCCGCCCGAGCCGCCCTCGGCCTCGTCGAGCCCCACCGCCAAGAAGGCCCCCGCCGGACGCCGGGACCGACCAGCCCGCACCGAGGCGGCCCGGACCGGGACGGCCAAGGCCAGCACCTCCAAGGCGGCTGCGGCCCGTGCCACCTCAGCCAAGCCGACCGCAGCGCCCCGCCCGGCAGCGGTAAAGGCTGCAGCGGTGAAGGCTGCGACGGCCAAGAAGGCTGCGACGGCCAAGAAGGCTGCAGCGGCCAAGAAGGCTGCAGCGGCGTCGAAGAAGGCGACGGCAGCGAAGGCCGCAGGGAGGAAGGCGACGGCGGCAAAGACGACGGCGGCAAGGACGACGGCGGCAAGGACGACGGCGGCAAGGACGACGGCGGCAAAGGCCTCCTCGAAGAACAAGGCTGCACCGGCCAAGGCCAGGCCGGCGAAGGGGTCCGCGGTCAGGGCGCCGGGGCGGACCACCCAGGTCCCCCGGCCGACGCCGGGCTCGAGGCCCACCGAGGGGTCCGCCAAGCCCGCCAGCAGCGCTGCCGCCCCGGCCCCGGCCGCCAGCGTCGCCCGCTTCCCCGCACCTCGCCCTGCAGCGGCCCTGGTCGGGACGCCGCCAGCGGGCGCCGCCACCGGTGGCCGCTACCAGCCGGCCCCTCCCGCCCCGCCCGTCGCCCGCCGGCCCGCTCCGGCGCCCCGCCCGCCGTCGCCGTCGCCCATGGTCGCCAGCGCACGCCCGGTCCGGCCGGCCGCCCAGGCCGCCCCCGAGCCCCCGCGTCGGCCCCGCCCCGAGCCCACGCCCCGGCCCTCGGCCGAGCCCGCCCGTCCGGCGGCCCGGGCCGTCCCCGAACCGAGCCGCCGGCCGGACTCCGATCCCACGGTCCGCAGGGTGGCGCCGCCGCCGCCGGCGGCGCCCCGCCTGTCCGCCGACGCCCGGGCCCTGCCCGGCGCCGGGCCGGCGCCGACGGACGCGC
>JBBPYZ010000224.1:0-12682 GCA_038199465.1 Acidimicrobiales bacterium
ATCCTGCGCTCGACCCGCTCGGTCCAGGGGTGGGCGGCGGCCACGACCATCCCCGGGACAGCGTCGGGGCGGGTGTCACGAGCCAGGAGGTGGGCGGCCAGCTCGCCGGTCCGCCAGCCGTCGAGCACCGTCGGCGCCCCGGGCCCGACCTCCTCGAGCAGGTTGCACAGGGCGAGCCGCTCGGCCCAGGCGGCGTCCATCGGACCAGTCAAGCCGGGACCGGCAGGTTCTGGAGCGGGCCAAGGTCGTGGGGTCCCGCCGTCAGCACTCCGGGTCGTTCACCGAGGCCCGTGCGGCCCGCCCCTACGATGGGCCCGTGGACCGCCGCCGATCCGCTCTGTTCGTGGTGCTGGTCGTCGCCCTGTGCGTGGTGACGGGCCGCCCCGCAGCCGCCGCCACCGACCCCCTGCGGAAGGACCAGACCGGCCTGGCCGAGATCAAGGCCCCCGAGGCCTGGGCCCGTGGGCGGGGTTCGGGGGTCAGCGTCGCCATCGTCAGCACCGGCATCGCCGAACACCCGGACCTGGAGGGCAAGGTCGACGGCGGCTTCGACGCCACGGGAACCGAGCCCCGCCAGGACACCGCCGGGCGGGGCACCCATCTGGCCGGCATCGTGGGGGCGGCGACCGACAACGGGGTCGGCATCGCCGGCGTCGCCCCCCTCGCCCGGCTCCTCCCCTTCAAGGCCTTCGATGCCGCGTCCGACGACGAGAGCCAGCTGATCCGGGCGCTCAACGAGACCCGCACCGCCAAGGCGGCCGTCGTGCTGGTCGACGTCCCCGCCGGCTACAAGGGCAAGGACGTGCTGCGCCAGACGCTGAAGGTCCTGGGCGACGCCGGAACCTCCGTCGTGGTCGGAGCCCAGAGCGGCCTCTCGCTCGACGACCTGCCCGTGCTCGCCGTGGCCGACAAGTCGGGATCGGGCGCCGTCGGGCCCCGGGGGGTCGCGGCCCCGGGGCAGGGCATCCTCTCCACCACCGTCAAGCCCCCGGCTGCGCTGGTCAGCACCCCGACGTACGGCTATGGCCCGCTCTCGGGCACCGGGCAGGCGGCCGCCCACGTCGCCGGCGCCGTGGCCATCCTCCGGGGCCTGGGGGCCAACGCCGGCCAGGCCGCCGACCTGCTGCGGTCCACGGCCCGCTCGGGCGCCGCCAGCCAGGGAGCGGGCGTGATCGACGTGGCCGCCGCCGCCACCGCCTACCAGACGCCGGCCCCCGCCCCCACGACCTCCACCACCAAGGCAGCGGTGAAGCCGCCCCCGGGCAAGCAGGTGAAGCCGCCGGGAGCCACCATCCCGACGGGGCAGGTGGTCCCGCTCACCCCGAGCCCCACCCTGTTCGGAGAAGAGCCGGCCGAGCCGGGCGTCGACGAGGAGCCGGTGGTGCCTCCGGGCGCGGAGGAGTTCGCCGACGGTCCCCGGGAGGGCGCCGGTGGAGGCGGGATGCTCATCGGGGGCCGGGAGCGCCCGTGGGGCACCCTCACCATCGGCTTCGGGCTGCTCTTCGGTGTCGGCAGCGGCCTCAGCCTGACCTTCCGCCGCCTGGCCGACGCCCCCATCTGAGGGCGGCGTCCCGCCCTGGGTAGCGTCGCCGGGGTGCACCCGATCGAGCGGCTGCGCGCCGTGGCCAGGTCTGGCGGTCTCGGCCTCGACGAGCTCGTCCTGGACGCGGCGATGGCGCTGGCCGGCTTTGCCGACGACCCGGCGGGCCTGGTCACCGCCTGCCGCAGCCTGGTCGACCGCCACCCCGCCGCCGGCCCGCTGTGGTCGCTGGCCGCCCGAGTCCTGTCGGCTGCCGACCCGGCCGAGGAGGCCTGGCGGGTGGTGGAGGAGGTCGAGGCCGACAGCACGGCCCAGGCCCTCTACCGGGCCGTTCCCGACGGGGCCCAGGTGCTGGCCGTCGGCTGGTCCGAGGGCCTTGCCGCCGCCCTGGGTCGGCGGGGAGACTGCCGGCTGCTGGTGGCCGACCCGGCCGGCGCCTTCACCGGCCGCCTCCGGGCGCGGTTGCAGGCCGACGTCGAGGGTGTCCCCGACGCCGGGATCGGGGCCGCCGCCGCCCACGCCGACCTGGTGCTCTTCGAGGCCCAGGCCATGGGAGCAGACGGCATAGTGGCCTTGGCCGGGGCGCGAGCCGCCAGCGCCGTGGCCGCAGCCATGGGCCGACCGGTCTGGGCCGTGGCCGCTGCTGGCCGGGTGCTCCCGGCCGAGCTGTGGCAGGTCCTCTCGGGGCGGGTCAGCGCCAGCCCGGAGCCGTGGCTCGAGCCGGACGAGATCGTCCCGGTCGCCCTCGTCGCCGGGGTGGTGCGGGCCACCGGACTCCTCGTCCCCGGCGACGCCATGGCCCGGCCAGACTGCCCCGTCGCCCCCGAACTGGTCCGCCGCCTCGACGCACCCGGCAGTCACCGCTGACACCAAGGCAGGACCAGGGCCCGAGCGGCCCCGCAGAGCGGGATGATCGCGCAGCATTTGCCGGGCCAACCGGCGGTCCCGGTATCGTGCTGCGCAGTGGCCACGGACCCCTCGGCGGACCTCATGTTCACCCCGCTGGGCGGGCGGCCACGGGAGGTCCGGGCGCTGCTCACCACGTTCCACCTGCTGCTGGTGGCCTTCGACCCCTACGAGGAGCAGTCGAGCTGGCTCCTGCCCACGGCCACCCGCCTCCTGCGCACCTTCGACCAGGCCGACGTGCGGGTGGCGGTGCTCGTCACCGCCGAGCCGGCCGACGCCCGGCTGTGGCTGGGACCGCACGCCGCTGAGTTCCGGGTCTTCGTCGACCCCGACCGCAGCGTGGTCAAGGGCTTCGGACTAAAGGAGCTGCCGGCCATGGTCTTCCTGGGCATGGACGGCACGATCATCCAGAGCGCCGAGGGGTGGCAGCCGGGCGACTGGCGCAAGGTGACCGAGAAAGTGGCCGAGATCACCCGCTGGAGCGCCCCGGTGGTGCCCGAGCAGAAGGACCCGGCCCCCTTCGCCGGCAGCCCGGTCTAGCGCGGATCAGACCAGCCCGGGCCTGGTGAGGCGCAGGACGTCGAGGGCCTCGTCGACCCGCTCGGCCGGCACCAGCTTCTGGTCGAGCACCAGCTGGCGCACGGTGCGCCCGGTGGCCAGGCTCTCTTTCACCACCGCGGCGGCCACCTCGTAGCCCACGTGGGGGGCCAGGCTGGTGACCACCGCCGAGCTGGCCTCGGCATAGGTGCGGCACCGCTCGGCGTCGGCCACGATCCCGCCCACGCAGCGGTCGGCCAGGAGGCGGCTGACGTTGGCCAGGAGGCGGATCGGCTCGAGGACGTTGCGGGCCAGGACGGGCAGCATGACGTTCAGCTCGAAGTTGCCGGCGGCCCCGGCGAAGGTCACCGCGGCGTCGCTGCCGATGACCTGGGCCACGACCTGGCAGACGGCCTCGGGCAGGACCGGGTTGACCTTACCGGGCATGATCGAGCTGCCCGGCTGGAGGTCGGGGAGGTGGATCTCGGCCAGCCCGCACCGGGGGCCCGAGCCCATCCAGCGCAGGTCGTTGGCCATCTTGTAGAGGGACACGGCGATGACCTTCAGCACGCCCGACAGCTCGACCAGGCCGTCGCGGGCGCCCTGGGCCTCGAAGTGGTCGGCGGCCTCGGTGAAGCGGACCGACAGCCGCGTCGACAGCTCGGTCAGGACCAGGTCGACGAAGCCGGGGGGGCAGTTGAGGCCGGTGCCGGTGGCCGTGCCCCCGAGGGGGACCTCGGCCACCCGGGGCAGGCAGCCGGCCAGGCGCTCGACGCCCTTGTCCAGCGCCGAGGCGTAGCCGCCCAGCTCCTGGCCGAGGGTGACCGGGGTGGCGTCCATCAGGTGGGTGCGGCCGGCCTTGACCACCTCGGCCGTCTCGTCGGCCTTGGCCCGCAGGGCGGCGGCCAGGTGGCCGAGGGCGGGCACGAGGTCGTGGACCACCGAAGCGGCGGCGGCCACGTGGATGGCGGTCGGGAACACGTCGTTGCTGGACTGGCCCGAGTTGACGTCGTCGTTCGGGTGGACCCGCCGGCCCAGGGCGGCCGAGGCCAGGCTGGCCACCACCTCGTTGGCGTTCATGTTTGAAGAGGTGCCCGAGCCGGTCTGGAAGACGTCGATCGGAAAGTGGGCGTCGTGGCGGCCGTCGGCCACCTCGTCGGCGGCGGCGGCGATGGCGGCGGCCACCTCAGGGTCGACCCGGCCCAGCTGGGCGTTCGCCCGGGCCGCGGCGGCCTTGAGGGCGCCGAGGGCGTGGACCAGCCCGGCGTCGAGCGGGGCGTCGGAGATGGGGAAGTTGGCGATGGCCCGCTGGGTCTGGGCCTGCCAGAGGGCATCGGCCGGCACCTCGACCTCGCCCATCGCATCGTGCTCGAGCCGGGTGCGGTCGGTCATGGCTGGGCACCGTACCCACGCCGGCTCGGCCCTCCGGACCGGATGGCCCGGCTCGTCCGGGCTAGGTTGTCGGCCCAACGTGACGACCCGCACCTCCACCGCCGGAGGGATGCGCCTTGTGCTCGGCCTCCTGGGCTGCCTCGTGCTGGCCTCCTCCCTCGTGCCCGCTCCCGTCGGGGCCGACCCGACCGCCGACAAGCGGGCCGAGGCCCGTCGCATCGGTGAGCAGCTGGAAGCCCAGGGCCGCGCCGTCGAGGTGCTGGCCGAGCAGATCGACGCCGGCCGCCTGCGAGCGGGCCAGCTGGCCTCGGAGGCCGCCGCCGCCGAACGCGACCTGGCCAAGGCCGCGGCCGAGGCCTCCGGCGCCAGGTCCCGCCTGGCCGCCGAGGCGGTCGACACCTACGTGCAGGGCGGCATGGACCTCGGCGGGATCTCCGTCACCGCCGGCGACGGCGACCCGCTGCGGCGAAGCCAGTACGCCATGACCCTGCAGGCCCAGAAGGCCGACCTGCTCGACGCGGCCCGGGCCCAGGCGGCGATCGTGCGGGAGAAGCGGGCCCGGCTCGAGAGCGCCCGGGCCCAGGCCGACCGCGCCGTCACCGCAGTCGAGCAGGCCCAGCGTGACGCCGAGAGCGCGGCCAGCCGACTCGAGGCCGCCTCCAGCCGGATCGACGGCGAGCTGGCCAGCCTGGTCGAGGAGGAGCGGCAGGCCCGGGCGCAAGCCGAGTCCGCCGAGGTGCAGCGCACCCTTGCCTCCCGCAACCCGGCCTCCCCCGTCGCCTCCCTGGCCGCCCGGCCGGCGGCGCCCACCACCGTGCGGCCACCGGCGGCGCCCGGCTCGCCCACCACCCGGCCCACGGCCCGGCCGGCCCCCGACGCCGGCAACGAGGCCCCGGCACCCAACCCGGGGGCGGCGGCGGCGGTCGCCGAGGCCCGCCGCCAGCTCGGCAAGCCCTACAAGTGGGCCGGCGCCGGCCCCGACAACTTCGACTGCTCCGGCCTCACCGCCTGGGCCTGGAAGGCCGGCGGCCGCACCCTCCCCCACTCCTCGGGGGCCCAGTTCGCCTCGCTGCCCCGGGTCAACCCGGCCAACGCCCAGCCGGGCGACCTCTTCGCCTTTGGCAGCCCGATCCACCACATCGGCATCTACATCGGCAGCGGCACCATGATCGCCGCCCCCCAGACCGGCAAGAACGTCCAATACCAGCCCGCCTACCGCAAAGACCTCACCGGCGTCGTCCGGCCGTAATGTTGGCAGCACTGCCGCCCTTACCACCTCGCTTCCCTCCTCGCTCCTCCGGCTCGCCTGGCGGCTCGCCTCCTCCGCTCGTCAGTCCAGCGAGGTGACGGGCAACACTGCGCATCGCACCGGGCAGCGTTGCGGCCGATTTGTAGGACGATCGCCGCTCGCACCAGCTGGTGCAACCAGGTGAACCTGCGTCAGAAGGAGATCGCTCACCTGATCCGGGAGTACATCCTCACGGAGACGGACGGAGACCTAGTCCACATCACGTTGCTCTACGACTTCGTTGCTGTAGAGCGACCGGACCTTGTAGACGACGTACCTCGCAACCCCCCGTACGAGCGCACCCTCCGGTGGCACCACGACCTCCAGTGGGCGTTGAAGAACCTGGTGGCAGAGGAGAACCCGCAGGTGGTTCGCCGACCTGATCGTGGACTCGGCTGGTACTCGGCGGCCTGACGGAGGCCAGGCGCGCCGTATGGTCCACCGGTGGCCCGCATCCATGCCCCTGAGATCGTTGGCGGGGTCTGGCTCAACGTGCCGGAGCCTCTCTCCATGCTGGCGCTGCGGGGGCGGGTGGTGGTGCTGCACTTCTTCACCGGGTCCTGCGTCGGCTGCCAGCGGATGGTGGGAGAGCTGCGGGAGCTGGAGTCGCGCTCGGGCGACGATGTCGTGGTGGTGGGCGTGCGGGTGCCGCGCTTCGACGCCGAGCGTTCGGAGGAGGCGCTGCGGGCCTCGGTCGAGCGCCTCGGGATCACCCACCCGGTGGTCGACGACCCGGACGGGGCGACCGGCGACCGCTATGGGGTGAAGGCGTGGCCGACGGTGGTGGTGGTTGACCCCGACGGCTACGTGGTCGGCGCCACCCGAGGCGAGGGCCACGGCCCGGCCCTCGAGCAGGCGGTGGCCGCCACGCTCGCCACCCAGGTCGGCCCGGGATCGCCGCCCCTCGCCCGCCAGATGCTGAGCGCCCCCGGCGGGGTGCTGGCCTGGCCGGCCAAGGTGGCCGTCCACCCCGCCGGGCTGGTGGTGGCCGACACCGGCCACGGCCGGGTGCTGGTGGTCTACCTCGACGGCGTGGTGCTGGAGGAGCACGACGATCTGCGGGGGCCCACCGGGGTGCGAGCCCTGGCCGACGGCACGCTCCTGGTGTGCGAGCGCGACGCCGACCGGGTCGTGCGCATCCCGGGCGGGGGCGGACCACGGGTAGAGCTGGCGACGATGGCGTCGCCGTCCGATGTGGCCGTGAGCTCCGACGGCACCGTGTTCGTGGCCGAGGCCGGCCGGCACCGCATCTGGCGCATCGAGGCGGGGGCGGCGCCGGCGGTCGAGGCCGGCACCGGCGAGGAGGGCCTGGAGGACGGCCACGGCCCGGCGGCGCTTTTCGCCCAGCCCTCGGGCCTGGCCACCGGGCCGCTCGGGCTGTTCGTGGTCGACTCCGAGTCCTCGGCCCTGCGGGTGGTCGACGCCGAGCACCGGGTGGCCACCATCCTGGGCCGGGGCACGGCCACCTGGGGCGACGCCGACGGCACCATCGCCACCGCCCTGCTGCAGCACCCCGAGGGGGTGGCCTGCGCCCCCGACGGGTCCAGCGTCTACGTGGCCGACACCTTCAACTCGTCGCTGCGCCTGTGGTCGGGGGTCGACGGCGAGCTGCGCACCCTGGACGTGGACGGCCTGCTGGAGCCGGGCGGCCTCGACGTCATGCCCGACGGCCGCCTGGTGGTGGCCGACACCGGGCACCACCGGGTCGTGGTGGTCGACCTGGCGGCCGGCACCGTCACACCGCTCGACGTCCGGCCCGCCGCGACACCGTAGGGTCGGCTCCCAATGCTCGCCGTCGTCAGCGCAGGAGAGGGCCACATCGAGGTGCAGGACCGGCCCGACCCGGTACCCGCCGTCTCCGAGGTGGTGGTGCGGGTGAAGGCCGCCGGGCTGAACGGGGCCGACCTGCTCCAGGCCCGGGGCCAGTACCCTGCGCCGCCGGGATCGCCGGCCGACATCCTCGGGCTCGAGCTGGCCGGCGAGGTCGACGCCGTCGGCCCCGGCACCACCCGCTTCGCCGTCGGCGACAAGGTGATGGGCGTGGTCGGCGGCGGGGCCCAGGCCGAGCGCTGCGCCGTGCACGAGCGGTGCCTGGCGGCCGTGCCCACCGGGCTGTCCTGGACCGAGGCCGGCGGCTTCCCCGAGGCCTTCACCACCGCCCACGATGCCCTGTTCACCCAGTGCGGGCTGGCCATGGGCGAGCACGTCCTCGTCCACGGCGCCGCCGGCGGGGTGGGCACCGCCGCGGTGCAGCTGGCGGCCCTGGCCGGCGCCCGGGTGACGGCGACGGTGCGCAACCCCGACCTGCGGGGCGACGTGGTGCGCCTCGGCGGGCCCAGGGGATGGGTCAAGGCGGTCGACCCCGACGACTACGAGGACGGCGGCCCCTACGACGTCATCCTCGAGCTGGTGGGCGCCGGGAACCTGGCCGGGAACCTCCGGGCCCTGGCCACCGGCGGCCGGATCTCCATCATCGGCGTGGGTGGTGCCGGCAGCCGGGCCGACATCGACCTGCGGGCCCTGATGGCCAAGCGCGGGCGCATCCACGGCTCGACCCTGCGGTCACGGTCCCTGGAGGAAAAGGCCGAGGCCTGCCGGCGCATCGAGCGCCACGTCCTGCCGGCCCTCGCCGCCGGCGAGGTGCGGGTGCCGGTGGCCGCCGCCTTCCACCTCGAGGAGGCCGCCGCCGCCTACGCCCGCTTCGCCGACGGCGCCAAGCTGGGCAAGATCGTCCTCGAGATCTGAGCGCGCTGAGGGATCTGGCGGCGGCGCCTCACACCGCGATGGCGGAGGTGCCGGTGACCAGGCGGCGGAGGGAGAGCAGGGCGCTGACCCGCTCGATCTCGGTGACGGTGAAGCGGTCGGGCAGCGGCCGGGCCACCAGCGCCACCCGGGCCGGCTCCAGCCGGGCGTCGGGGACGGCCAGCAGCCACACCTCAGGGGCGGCCACCGGGCCGAGGGCGGCAGGGAGATCGGCGGTGCGGTGGCTGACCGGGCGGCCCCGGGCCAGGGCCAGGCGGGCCGCCTCGACCGGTCGGGCCTGCTCGACGTCGGCCAGCCACACGTTCGAGCAGCCGCACACCTCGGCCACGGCCCGCTCCAGCTCATCGTCGACGCCGTAGGGCCCGGCCGAGGTGAGCGCACAGGCCCAGCGCAGGGCCCGCACCACCTGGTCGGGCACATCGGCCCCGGGCTTGGCGCTGAGCAGGACACCGGCGTCGGCCGCCTCCAGGGCCCGGGCCACATCGGCCGGCACCACCTCGTCGGGCAGGTCGACGAGCAGCTCGTCGACCACCGCAGGGCCGTCCACCTCCTGCACGTCGATGGTCAGGACGTTGCCGCCCAGCTCGCCCACCACCGTGCCCACCCGACCGAGGGCACCGGGCCTGTCAGTTAGGGCGATGCGCAGACGGGAGCGGTAACGCACCCTCCGGAGGCTACGGACGGGGTGTTTCCCCTCCGTTACGGGCAGGGCAACAGTGCGCTACCCCGAACGCTCCTACTGGCCGGCCTCTGGCGCCTCGGCGGTGGCCAGCGCCGTGCGCACCTCGCCGACCCGGAACCGGCGATGGCCGCCCAGGGTCTTCAGCGCCGTGAGCTTGCCCGAGCGAGCCCACCGGGTCACGGTCTTCGGGCTGACCCGAAACATCCTCGCCACCTCGGCGGGGGTCAACAGGGCATCGTCAGCGAAGCTCTCGTCCACGCCGAACGTTCCTCTCAAGTTGATCGAAGACACGCCCTCGACGTACCCGGCCTCTACCCGGCCTAATCCCCCGCAAGCGCACAGAACGCTCTGATCCTCTCGCGGCACACGGCCAGGCTCGAGGCCCAGAAGCCTTCGTCGTGGACGTCGATGCCGAACCGGGAGGCCAGCTCGGCGGCCGGCGCCAGCCCCGTGCACGACAGCAGGTCGTCATAGCCGGAGCGGAACCGCTGTGGGTCCTCACCGAACCTGGCGTAGAGCCCGAGGGCGAAGAGCAGGCCGAAAGTGTAGGGCCAGTTGTAGAACGAGGTGGCGTAGTAGTGCGGCTTCACCGCCCACATGTAGGGGTGCAGCGTGGCCGGGTCGATTGCCTCGCCGTAGGCCTCCTGCTGGGCCTCGACCATCAGCAGGCACAGCTCGGCGGGCGCCAGGGGGCGCCGGGACCGACGCTCGAACAGGCGGGATTCGAACAGGAACCGGGAGTGGATGTCGACCACCACCTGGGTCGACCCGGTGAGATCGGTGTCGAGCACCATC
The DNA here is from genome assembly GCA_038199465.1 of Acidimicrobiales bacterium. Lineage (GTDB taxonomy): Bacteria > Actinomycetota > Acidimicrobiia > Acidimicrobiales > JAUJNH01 > JAUJNH01. Next base: position 9,904 of record JBBPYZ010000224.1, read on the forward strand.
AGGCGCTGGCGGTCGTCGACCCCCTCCAGCCAGGCGTCGACCAGCACGGTCTCGCAGAAGATCGAGGCCGTCTCGGCCAGCGCCATGGGGGTCTGGCGCTGCAGCTGCGAGCGGCCGGCCAGCGTGGCGTTGTGGTAGGCGTGGCCCAGCTCGTGGGCCAGCGTGGAGACGCTGTCGGCGGTGCCGGCGAAGTTCATGAAGACCCGGCTCTCCCCCTCACGGAACGACATGCAGTAGGCCCCGCCTCGCTTGCCGGCGTGGGGCCCGGCATCGATCCACGACTCGGCAAAGGCGCGCCGGGCCAGGTCGTGCAGCGAGGGCGAGTAGGCGGAGAAGGCCCGCTCGACGGCGGCGCGCGCCTCGTCCCAGGTGACCGCCGCCGCCGAGGGGTCGCCCAGCGGGGCCAGCAGGTCCCACCAGGCCAGGGGGCCGGTGCCGCCGAGGCGGGCGGCCTTGGCCAGGAGGTAACGCCGGAAGTCAGGCAGGGAGGCCCGGACCGCGGCGTTCAGCGCTTCGAGCGTGGGGCGGTCGACGGCGTTGTGGTGCAGGGCCGGGGCCAGGTCGTCGGGCCAGCCCCGGCGGCGGTTCAGCACCGATGTCTCGCCCTTCACGCCGTTCAAAGCCGCGGCCAGGGGCACCTCGACCGTGCGCCACGCCGCCACCTCGGCCTCGTGAGCCGCCCGGCGCACGGCCGGGTCGGGGTCGCCGGCCAGGTTGCGCACCACGGTGATCGGCAGCCGCTCGGGCCCAGTGGGCAGCTGGACCTCGGCCTCGAGGCCGGCCGACACCTCGCCGTGCAGCTTCAGCCACGCCGAGCCGCCCGACAGCCACAGCTCGGCGGCCAGCGCCTCCTCGGCCTCCGACAGCTGGTGCCGGGACGCCGCCTCGGCCTTGCGCAGCGGCCAGGCCAGCTCGGCGGCGACCGGGGTGGCCGCGATCAGCCCCTCGGCGCCGAGCGATGCCACCCAGGCGGCGAAGCGGGGGGCCAGGGCCCGCAGCGGCGCGGCGGCGACCTGCAGCTCGGCCTGGCGGGCCGAGGCCCGGTCACAGCCGGCGTCGGTGTCGACGTGGGCCGCTACGTACGCCGTCACCAGCCTGAGGCGCTCGCGCAGTGCCTCGGTAGCCGCCACCACGGCCTCGAAGGCGGTGACGGCGGCGGCATCCACCGGCCGGGCGGCGCCGCCCCGCACGTCGTGCTCGTCGTAGAGGCCGACCAGGCGGGTCACCTCGGGCCCCACCTCCTCGACGGCGCCCGTCACCGACCGGTCCTCGATCGAGGGGAAGAACGGGGTCAGGTCCCAGCGGGGCAGCACGGCGGTCATCGCCTGCATCCTCCCCCGACGTGGCTGGCCGCGGCCGTCGGCCACCTGCGAGGCTGAGCGGCCTTGCCCCTGCTCCACGCCCTGCTACTCGGCCTCACCCAGGGGCTCTCGGAGTTCCTGCCCATCTCCTCCTCCGGCCACCTCCTGCTCGTCCCCTGGCTGTTCGGCTGGAACGACTTCGCCGGGGTCGGGGGCAAAGACCTGGAGAAGGCCTTCGACGTCGCCCTGCACATCGGCACCGTCGTGGCCCTGCTCGCCTACTTCCGGCGCGACCTGCGGCCCCTCGCCGCCGCCGGCCTGCGCAGCACCCGCCGCCGGGCCGTGCAGACGTCGGAGGAGCGCCTCTTCTGGCTCCTGATCCTGTCGGCCGTCCCCGGCGTGATCACCGGTGCCCTGCTGGACAGCGTCATCACCGAGAAGCTGGGCGCCGAGTGGCTGATCGGGCTGATGCTGGCGGTGTTCGGCGTCGTCCTGTACGTCGCCGACCGCCGCCCGGCACAGCGCCCCGACGCCGAGTTCTCCACCCGCGACGCCCTGCTCATGGGCGCGGCCCAGGCGATGGCGCTGCAGCCCGGCGTCAGCCGCTCCGGGGTCACCATGTCGATGGCTCGCGGCCTGCGCTTCGACCGCAACGCCACCGCCCGGCTCAGCTTCCTCATGTCGATCCCCATCACCGGGGGCGCCGTGGCTTACAAGGTGGGCAAGCTCTTCGTCCTCGACGGCGGGATCCCCGACGGCTTCACCGGCGCCTTCGCCCTCGGCATCGTCACCTCCGGCCTATCCGGCTTCGCGGCCGTCGCCTTCCTGATCAAGCTCCTCCGCACCCGCACCTTCGCCCCTTTCGTCGCCTACCGGGTCGTCGCCGGCCTGGCCGTGGTCGCCTTGGCTGCCAGCAGCCTGCGGTGAGAACCTGAAGCCCATGAAGCCCGCTCTCAGGATCGTCGCCATCGTCGAGGCCGTCAGCTTCCTCGTGCTCCTGGTGGCCATGGTGTTCAAGTACGGCCCACCCGACAACGAGGCCGGCGTCAAGGTGATGGGCCCCGTGCACGGCACGCTGTTCATCATCTTCGTGCTGCTCACGATCATCGTCGCCGCCGACGAGAAGTGGCGCCTCAAGCGCACCCTCCTCACCCTCCTCTGCGCCGTCATCCCCCTGGGCGGCTTCATCGCCGACCGCAAGCTCATCGACCAGCCCGTGGCGGCGGCAGCCTGAGGCTTGGGTTCGTGGGCCGGCTCAAAATCAGCGGGCCTGGGCTTCGATGACGGCGAGCGGAGGGCCGAGGATCTCCGCTTCATGCTCAGCTGCTGCTCGGGCCATCGCCTCGAAGTCGGGCGGGCCGTCCGGACCGAAGGCAGCCGCGAGCTTGGCGTAGAGGTGGTGGAAGCCCCCGGGCCAGTTGACGCCGATGAGGCGGGCGGGTTCGTCGCCGATGGCCATGAAGGTGTGGGGGACGTTC
>JBBPYZ010000225.1:0-5681 GCA_038199465.1 Acidimicrobiales bacterium
CGTTGAGGTCGCCGGCGAAGACCAGCTTCACCGAGTCGCCCTGGCGGGCCGGGAAGCGCTCGCCCAGCAGCTCGTAGGCCCGGGTCGACTCGGCCCCCGGCGTTTGGTAGTTGGCCCGGTTCTCGGCGGGCAGGGCCGTGCCGGCGCCGATGACCCCGACGAGGAGGAGGACCCAGGCCAGCAGGACCAGGCGTCGGCGGCGGTAGCAGATGTCAGCGAGCTTGATCACGTTCAGGACCTCCAAGCCGGTGGGGGTGCGCCGACGTCCGCCGTCGCCGCGCCCCCACCGTGACACAGGTACTTGAGCAGAGTCAATGGTTTTGTTCAGTGAACTCAACCAGTGAGCGCAAGGGGTAGGCTGGAACCGATGGAGACCGGGGGAGGCGAGACGGCGGGTCGCGAGGCGTGGCGGCTCATCGCCGAGCTGCTGTTCAGCGAGGAGGCGGTCAGCCGCTTCGGCGCCGCCTGCTCGATCACCGACCTCACCCCGCCGCTGCTCAAGGCCCTGGTGTCGCTCGAGCCGGGCGGGACCGAGCCGATGCGCGTGCTGGCCCAGGGCTGGGGCTGCGACGCCTCGTGGGCCACCGGCATCGTGGACGGGCTCGAGGAGCGGGGCTACGTCGAGCGGCGGGTGCTGGCCACCGACCGGCGCGTGAAGCTGGTGCACCTCACCGCTGCTGGCGAGCTGGCCAAGTCCAAGGCGTTCGAGATCCTTCACGACCCGCCCGAGGGCGTGACGGCCCTGACCGAGGCCGACCAGGTCGCCCTGCGCGACCTTCTCCGCAAGGTGCGTCGGGCGGCTCAGCCCGGGATGCCGGCGAGGTAGCGCAGGGCCGCCACCCCGGGGAGGAACAGGTAGGCGCCGCCCCTGGTGGTGACGAAGCCGCTCATGCCCGAGACCTTTCGCCGCACGGGATCATCGGGCACGGTGAACGGCCCGCAGGGCGAGGGGTGGGCTCCGACGAGCGGGTCGATCTCGCCGTTGAGGCCGGCGAAGAACGGGTTGTTGATCCACGTGTGCTGGATGAACTCGAACTGGCGCTCGATGTCGGTGTTGAGGCACAGGAAGAGCAGGCCCCGCTCGTCGTCGGCGCCGGGCCCGTCGATCGGCTGGCCGTAGGGCCGGCCCCGCCGAAGGATCCGGTGGCTGCGGGTGGAGTCGAGCGTGTCCGCTGGGTTGTCCTCGGAGGAGTCCCGCGGGTTCGTCCGGCGCACGTGGGCCCCGAGGGGGCAGCGCATCCCGTTGAGGTCGTGCTCGGCGTACCCGAAGCCGTTCGGCTCGGCCTCACCCGGGTCGCGGTCGGGGGACTGGACCAACGACGCCCCGCTGGCCCACCGGCCCACGACCTTGGCGGCCACCTTCTCGGGGCTGAGCGGGACGTCGCGCCCGGCGGTGGCCTCGCTGGCCCCCTGCACGGCGGCGTGGAAGGCGGGGACGTCCTGGGCCAGCTGGCGGAAGACCAGGAAGCTCCCGTTGCGGCCCAGGTCGCAGCGACCGGGAGCCCAGCTCGCGTCGCCCAAGTCACGGGTCAACACCGAGCGGGGCACCGTGGGCCCCTCCGCGGGCTTGCCGAAGCTGTCGAGGTAGCCGAGGACGATCTCACCGGGCTCGACCTCCTCGAACCGGGCCACCTCGGCCGCCGCCGCCTCCGCTGCGGCATCGATCGGGACCTCGGGATGGACCGACTGCTGCTTGCGGGGCCAGCCCTTCACCCGGGGTTGGGAAAGGCCGTCGAAGAACCCGAAGTGCTCCTGGCCCACGTTCGGGAGGAGCCGCCCCTCGATGGGCCGACCCAGCTCGGTCAGGCCGCCGCCCGCCCCGTAGGCCGCCCGCCGCCTGGCGTGCTCGGCCTCGAGCGCGTCCTCGGTCTTGGCGAACAGCATCACCAGCACGTGGATCACGCCCTCGGTCTCGGCGGGGCCGCCCCAGGCCCACTCCTTGGGGTCGCTGGCCCCGAAGTCGCCGAGCGCCCGTGAGCGGTGGGGGGTGACCATCCCCTCCTGCAGCGGCCGGGGGAAGGTGGCCAGGTCGTCCTCGGGGAGGCCGAGCCGCCGCAGCCCCTCCCAGGACAGGGCCAGGTTGAGGCACGGGTCGTCGGTCTCGGGCCGGTCGGCGGTGAACACCTGACCGGCGACCTCGGCCAGCCAGGCTCGAGCCGCAGCCGGCTCGCCGACCTGGCAGAGCACGTAGCGGGCGAAGGGCAGGTTGCCATAAGCCCGGGCCACCAGGCCCTGCATGTCGGCGGTGCCGAGCTCCTCCGTCACGGTCAGAGGCGTCTGAGCCACGTCTTGGTCCCCTCGTCGTCGAGGCCCCTCAACAGGTCCTCGCGGATGGCGCTGTTGTTGTCGATCGCCGTCATGGTCAGGTCGGGGTAGGCGGTGTACCAGGCGTTGGTGTCGCACTGGCTTCCCCTGGCCCACTGTCGAAAGCGGGGCCCGTCGGCCGCGCCCTCCCTCAGCAGGTTGCGGGTTCGGGGGAACTCCTTGGTGTTGCTCCACACCGCGGTGAGGCCGACCGCCGCCTTGTCGATGAAGTCCCCCAGGTAGCTCTCCCAGCTGCCGTCGAAGTTCGACACGAACAGCAGGTGGCGCCGGTCATCGATCAGCGACCAGTGGGCGAAGTGGATGCTCGGGATGTTTCCCAGCTTCCCCTTGGTGAAGATGATCCGGGCCAACAGGTTCAGCACGAACAGGACCAGGGGCAGCAGGGCCGCCCTGAGCATCCCCGGCTTGACGGGGATCACGCTGGACAGGTGGTTCTGGGCCAGGAGGGTTGGGCCGCCGACCCCTTCGAAGACACAGAGGTCCTCGGTCTCCTCCAGGCGGCGGATGTGGGCCGGGTCGGGCGGGGTCTGGCGCACCGGGTCGGTCTTCTCCTTAACGCGGAGCACGACGTAGCCCACCGCCACCACCGGCACCAGGACGGGCAGGAGCACGACGGCCGCAGCGGCGACCGCCGCAGCTCGCAGCCGGTGGGCGGCCTTCTCCATCAGGGTCTCCTTGGGCGGCGCCTTGGCGGCGGCCCAGCCGAGGGCGGGCTCGGCCCGCACGAACGCCTGCACCTTGTCCCGCACGGCGTTCGGGGTCAGTCCGTTGAGCCCGCCGGCCTCCTCTTCGGCGGCCAGGAACCCCGAGATCTGGTCATGGAGCTGCTTCTCCTGGTGGATCTGGGCCACCGACCGCCCCGTGGCCCCGATGTGGAAGGCCCCTGGCCGCACCACCCGCTCGGCCAGCCAGGCCTGGAGCCGAGCCAGTGCCGCACTGCCCGGGTACCCGGGCGAGCCGCCGAACAGCGCGTCGAGCCCGACCCCCGCCTCCCGGCTCAACGTGGCCAGCCAGGCCGCGGTGGTCCCGTCGACGTTGCTCTCCAAGACGAGCTTGGGCGTCCTGACCTCGGGGCCGTTGGCCAGGACCAGGGACGCGAAGTGCAGCTGGTCGAACCGACCGAGGGGCAGGATGGCGTTGCCGCTCGGATCGCGGCCGATGGTGGCGAGGGTGTCGGTCAGCTCGGCCTCCCGGCCCGGCCCGACGTCGGCCACGATGGTGACCACGCTCTGGATCACCGGGTCGCCTCAGCACTGGCGAACGGTTCCGGCGCAGCGGCACCCGGGAGGTCGAACTCGACGATCAGGCGGTCGGGGAACGGGCCGTCGTAGCGGATCCGGCCGTCGGCGCCCTCCGCCCGGCGCAGCCCGGGGAGGCGCACGACGGCGGCCACCAGCTCGGTGACCTGGACGGCGTTGATGTGGCGGCCGAAGCAGGCGTGCAGACCATGCCCGAAGTGGACGTACCGGTCGTCGGGTCGGTCGGGCAGGAGTCGACGCGCCTGGGGGAAGGCCGCCTCGTCGAACATGGCCGAGATCGTCGACACCATCACCTGCGAGCCGGCCCGCACCCGGGTGGCCCGGGGCCCGAGCATGGTGTCCCGTGCACAGTGACGGACGAGGAGCACGCCGTGGGGACGGAAGCGCAGCGCCTCCCAGGCGTAGCCCCGGACGGTGTCGAGGTCACCGTCGAGCGCCGCCCGGCGCGCCGCCGCCAGCGCCTCGGGGTGGCGCAGCAGCTCGTCGACCACATGGGTCACCGTCTTCGAGGTGGTCTCCAGCGCCCCCACGATCAGGCCGTTGACGCAGCGGCGGACGGCGTCGTCGTCCAGCCACGGCTCAGCGTCGCCCATGGCCACCAGCCGGCTCAGCACCGTGTCGGGGACGGGCTCGCCAGCCGCCAGCGCCGCTCGGGTCGTGGCGATCAGGTGCTCCATGTAGGGGCGCTGCTCGGCGACGGCCAGCGACGCCGCCTCCCGGGCCCGTGGGCCGTCGTCGAGGAACACGGCGTCGAACAGCGCCCGCATCCACCGCATGGTCGAAGCGTCGTCAGGCCCCGGCGTGCCGAAGTAGTCGCCGACCACCCGGGTGGCCACCACCCGGGCCAGGCCGTTCACCACGTCGAGCCGCCCTGTCGGCCGGACCGCCTCCAGCAACGGGCCGGCGGCCCCGACGACGATGCCCCTGATCCGCTCGAGGTCGTCCACCGACGCCGCCCGCAGCAGCACCCCCGACTCACGCTCGTACACCTCGCCCCGGTCGGTCCCCAGGATGAAGGCGCCGCTCCAGCGGGCCATGCGGGCACCGTTGACCTCGGCGATGGTGAAGTCGGTGTCCCGCCGCAGCACCTCGACGACGTCCGCATGGTTCGACACGATCACCCGCCGGCCGACGCGCAGGACCGGTGCGAAGCGGCGCAGCACGCTGAAGACCGGTCGCAGCAGAGTGGGGTTCGACAGCACAATGCCAAGCCGATCCCGCCAGCCCCGTCGCGGCCAGCCCGCCGGAAGCGCCCTCCCCGTCTGAGCGATCACCTGGTCCTCCCTCCTTCGAACCAGCAGTGTTGCCCATGACGGCGCTGCTCTGCCCAAAGGTGCAGGCACCATCCGTCGCACACCGTCCCTCGAGGGCCGCCCGTCAGGTGGAGCCGGGTGGGGTCCACGACTCGAGCCAGCCGACGTCGCCGGACGGCGAGCGGGTCAGGGCCCGGCCCACCTGCCACCCCGCGGGCTCGGTGGCCAGCACGGGCGCCCAGCGGATGGCCTCCATGGCACCGTCGGCCGTCGGCAGGCCGGACGGGTTCAGGGGCAGCGGCTCCCCGTGCTCGTGGACGACAGCGACGCCCGACGGTGACCATCCCCACGACCAGCTCGTCGCCTCGCTCGGGCCCTGCGCCCCCCGCTCTGCCGGGCCGCTCGGGCCCTGCGCCCCCCGCTCTGCCGGGCCGCTCGGGCCCCAGCAGTGGCGGCGGACGGACGGCCAGCCCTCGGCCGCCAGCTCCTCGATGCTGCCGCCGGAGCCGACCTGGATCTCGCCCCACAGGCGGCCAGCCCGCCACCAGCCCTCATCCAGGCGGCAACGCCCCCCGCCAGCGGCCGGTTCGTCCTCGAACGACAGGTCCAGGGCCAGGCCCTGGCGGCCGCCGCGCTCGTGGCCCCAGGCGTCGAGCAGGTCACCGTCGTCGAAGGTCACGCCCCACGACTCCAGGCCCAGGGTCCAGTGCGAGCCGGGCTGCTCGCAGGTGCAGCTGGCCCACAGGCTGCCCCGCACCTCCAGGCCGGCCGACGGCGGCGGCAGGTCGAGGTCGTCGTCACGCACCAGCAGGTTGGGCCGGCGCCGGCCCACCAGGCCCGCCCA
>JBBPYZ010000226.1:0-5445 GCA_038199465.1 Acidimicrobiales bacterium
GCGACGACGAAAGCGGCCAGGCCCGGGCCGGAACGGGCCGCGGAAACCCGATCATCATCGCGAAGATCGGACTCGGTGCCGGCCTGCTCTCGGGCCTGTTGGGCCTCGGCGGCGGCCTGGTCCTGATCCCGGGCTTCAGCGAGGTCCTGGGTCTGCGCCTGAAGAGCGCCATCGCCACGTCGTTGGCCTGCGTCGGTGTGCTGGCCGTACCCGGCACCCTCACCCACGCCGCCCTCGGCGACATCGACTGGCGCCTTGCCCTCTTCCTGACCGCCGGCGCCCTACCCGGGGTCCGCCTGGGTGCGGCGCTCGCCATCGCCGCCAGCACCCGCCGCCTCCGCCTCGTGGTGGCCGTGGGCATGGGTCTGGTCGCCGTGGTCTACGCCGCCACCGAGCTTGCGGCCCTCTAGCCCGAAGCCGAGTTCGTCCGCCTGCTCGACGAGCACGGTGTGCGGGTCCACCCGCCGGTCAACGTCGATGCCCGCCTCGCCCCGGCCGAAGGTGGCCCCCAGGTCGTCGTGGGGGTTCACCCGATTGGGCCCGGCCCGGAGGTCGGGTAGTACCGTTTGATCACATGCACGCAACCAGGGGTGCAGTCGCGACGCGACGCATCGGCCGGCTTGCTGCGGTGGTCCTGCTGCTCTTGTCGGTCGCCGGCCCTGCGGCGGCAGCCAAGTCCGATGACGAGCTGCGCAAGGAAAGGGCCGACGTCCTGGCCAAGAAGGCCCAGGTCGCCGGCCAGGTCGATGTCCTGAAGGACGACGACGCCAGGGTCGGCGCCTCGCTCGACACCCTGGCGCAGAACGTCGGGGCCCAGTCCACCGCCATGCAGAAGGCCGACGCCGCCGCCCGGCGGGCCCGCCTGGCCGCCGAGCAGGCTCGCACCGCCGAGGCTGCGGCGTTGGAGGCCGTGCGCCAGGCCGAGGACGGCCTGCGTCGGGCGGCCGTGCAGTCCTACACCGCCGGCCAGGGCCGAGGGCTGCAGGTCGAGGGCGACGACATCAACGACATCAGCCGGGCGAGGGCCTACGGAGCCGTCGCCACCGGCCGTCAGACCGACGCCCTCGACAAGCTGGAGGGGGCCCGCAAGGACCTGGCCCAGGCCGCCGCTCAGCGCAAGAAGGCGGCGGGTGCGGCCGAGCGCCAGCTGGCTGACGCCCAGGTCCGCCTGGCCACCCTCAACCGGGCCAGGGCCCAACAGCAGGGCTTCGCCGACCAGGTGTCGGACCGTCTCGACCGCACGCTCAGCGAGGCGCAGTCGCTGGCCACCGTCGACGCCGCCCTCTCCGCCGAGATCACCAGGCGCGAGACGGCGCTGGCCGCCAAGCTCAGGGCCAACACCGCCCCCCGCCCGGGCGGGCGGGTTCCCATCGTCGGCAGTGGCAACATCGTCTCGGTGCGCGGCATCCAGGTCGCCGCCTCGATCGCCGGCCAGCTCGCCGCCCTGCTGTCCGCGGCCGACGCCGCCGGCATCACCCTTTCCGGCGGCGGCTACCGCTCGCCCGCGGCGCAGATCCAGACCCGCCGCAACAACGGCTGCCCCGACGTCTACAACTCGCCGGCCTCCTCGTGCCGCCCCCCCACCGCCCGCCCCGGCCAGTCGATGCACGAGCAGGGCCTGGCCATCGACTTCACCTGCAACGGCGCCCTCATCCGCTCCCGCAGCGGCCCCTGCTGGACCTGGCTGTCCGCCAACGCCGGCCGCTTCGGCTTCCGCAACCTCCCGTCCGAGCCGTGGCACTGGTCCACGAACGGGAACTGACTTGAGTTAGTCGGTTGCCATCGATGTTCCACCAGCCCGATCAGGACGGGCGGCGTTGCCACCAGTAGGAGGTTCGACTGGTAGGATTCTTACCGTGCGGGTGACGGAGAAGGGTCAGGTGACCATCCCCAAGGGGCTGCGTGACGAGCTCGGCATCGGGGCTGGGAGCGAGGTCGACTTCGAGCGGGCCGACGACACCATCGTGATCCGCAAGGTGAGCGTGGATCCGTCGCGAGGCCGGCGTCTGGTCGAGCGGCTGCGGAACCGCGGGGACGTCGCGATGACGACCGATGAGATCATGGCCCTCACCCGGGGTGGCTGACGGGTGCCGGCGGGGACCCTCGTCGACACCAACGTCCTGCTCGACGTGCTGACCGAGGACCCGGTGTGGCTGGGGTGGTCGACCGAAACCCTGGCCGCGGCGGCCGAGGCCGGGCCGTTGTGGATCAATCCCATCATCTATGCCGAGGTGTCGGTTCGGTTCTCCCGGATCGAGGACCTCGAGGACGCCCTCCCGCCCGCCGAGTACCGGCGGGCCCAGCTGCCCTGGGAGGCCGCCTTCCTGGCTGGCAAGGCGTTCCTCCAGTACCGCCGGGGCGGCGGCACCAGGACATCGACCCTTCCGGACCTCTACATCGGCGCACACGCCGCCATCGCCGATGTCACGCTGCTGACCCGGGATGCCGCCCGGTACCGGACCTACTTTCCCAGAGTTGACCTGATCGCGCCTCCCATCTGACTGGCGGCCGGACCTCCGGCCGTTGCCCCCTTCGCCGCGGCGCTGCCGGCGGCCAGCCCGAGGGACGGTCAGGGGAGGCGTTCGAGGAGGCCGAGGAGGTCGTCGGCGTGCTCCTCCTCGACGGCGAGGATGGTCTCGAGCATCCGGCGGGTGGTGGTGTCGCCGTCGCCAAGCCAGCGGATGACATCGCTGTAGGAGGCAATGGCGATGCGCTCGGCCACCAGGTCCTCGACGATCATGTCGCGCAGGCCGGGCGAGGCGTCGTACTGGCTGTGGCTGCGGCCGGTCATGCCTTCGGGGTCGAAGTTGGGCTGGCCCTGCAGCTGGGTGATGCGGGCGGCGATCATGTCGGCGTGCTGCTGCTCCTCGTTGGCGTGCTGGAGGAACTCGGCGGTGACCGGCCCGGCGTCGAGGCCGGTGGCGGTGAAGTAGTGGCGCTTGTAGCGCAGCACGCAGACCAGCTCGGTGGCCAGCGCCTCGTTCAGCACGGCGATGACCCGCTCCCGGTCGGCGCCGTAGGCCGAGGTGATCGGGCCCTGCTCGATGTGCTCACGGGCCCGGCGGCGCAGCTCTTCGATGTCTGCCACAAAGTCATCCATGGGACCATCCTCCTCCATCCGCCGACCTTCGGCATGTGGGGCCAGCGGTCGGGGTAGAGATCGAGGCGATGGCACGAACCCTCCGCCGCCCGGGTCACAAGGTGCCCGCCGATCCCGCCGAGCGGCGCGAGCAGGCCCAGGGCGAGCTGGCCAGGGGCAACCATTCGGGAGGCCGGGGCACGGGGGTGACCAAGTGGACGGTGGCCCTGCTCGTCCTCGGGCTGATCGTGGTGGTCGTGCTGGCCCAGAACACAGGGCGCATCCGCCTGAACCTCCTGTGGGGCGGGATCGACGCCCCGCTCTTCGCCATCCTGCTGGTCGTCGGCCTCGGCATCGCCGGCATCAGCGAGCTGGGCTCACTGGTCTGGCGCCACCGCCGCCGCACCCGGGACAAGTCGTGACACGGGCGCCCCGGCTCCGAGGTCAGCGCGACACGGCACTAGGGTTGCGGGCATGACCAAGCGCACCCGCCTCCTGCTTGCCGGCGCTGTCGTGGTGCTGCTCGCCTTCATCCCGGGCTCCGCTGGCGCCGACACGGTGGCCGACCACGGTGGCGGCTGCGGTGGCGCCGACGTCGAGGCCCCCGCCAGCCTCAGCTAGCGGCTTCGGCCACCCGGTCGAGCCACACGAGCAGTTCGGCGCGCACGCCGGCCACCCCCTTGTAGGTGGCTAGGTCGTCCGGCGTCGAGCGCAGCGAGGCGGCCAGGCCCGCAGCCTGGTCCGGGTGGGAGGCCAGCTCGTCCAGGCGCCACTGGCGGGTGCGGATGGCGAACACCACCGCGCCGGTGGCCGGTAGGCGGCGCAGCACCTGGCGCTCAACCCGCAGCCACAGCCGCCCGGGGTCGGCCCGGGTGGGCATCCCGCTCGTCGCCAGGGGCTGGTGGAGCGTCGGGTCGTCGAGCACGGCCCAGCTGCGGCGCTCCAGGGCCCGCCCCGGGGTGAGCGAGCGCAGCACCCGGTCAACCTGGGTGGCCAGCCGACCCGGGTAGCCGGGGACGGGGCGGTGAACCTCGGGCAGGGTGGCGCCCAGCTTGTCGGTCAGCCGCCAGCGGTCGGGGTGGGCCACCGCCCCGGCCACGAGCACCAGGGTCCCGCCGTCGAGCAGGCACAGGTCGTCGACTACGGCCCGGGCGCAGGCCGCGATGGTCCCCGTGCCCAGCCCGAGGACCGCGGCCAGCTCGGCCTGGGCCGCCTCGCTGCCCGGGAGCCAGCCCACGACCTCGGGGTGGGCATCGAGGACAAGGGCCTTGGCGGCCAGCTCACCCGGCTCGGCCGGCTCCAGCCAGCGCTCGATCGGCACGGGCCGCAGCCCCACGGCCAGCGTCCGCAAGGGGAAGGGGAGGAAGGCGGGATCAGGTCCGGGCAGAGCCCCATCGTGCCGCTACCGTGCCCTTGCGTGGACACCATCGAGGCCTCGGGCATCCGGGCCTGCGGGCGCCACGGCGTGCTGGCCGAGGAGCAGGCCCGGGCCCAGCCCTTCGAGATCGACCTGCGCCTCGAGGTAGACCTGTCTGCCGCCGCCGCCAGCGACCGGTTGGAGGACACCGTCGACTACGGCCCGCTCACCGTGGCCGTGGCCCGCATCGTCGAGGACGAGTCGTACCGCCTGGTCGAGCGGCTGGCTGATCGGATCGCCGGCCTGTGCCTCAGCCTGAGCGGCGTGCGGTCGGTCGAGGTGTCGGTCCGCAAGCTGCGGCCGCCGGTGCCGGTGCAGGTGGCCTGGGTCGGCGTCACCCTCAGGCGCCGGGCCGACGAGCCGTCCGGCGCCCCGACCCCGCCGATCCCAACAGGCCCGTGAGCACCCTCCGGCCCGGCCCCGGCGCCCGGCACGGCCCCACCCGGCGGGTCCACCTGGGCCTGGGCTCCAACCTCGGTGACCGGCTCGGGTTCCTACAGGGGGCCGTCACCGGCCTGGCCGCCACCCCCGGGATCAAGGTCGTCGCCGTGTCCCGGGTCTATGCGACCGCCCCGGTCGGCGGTCCTGCTCAGGGCCCCTACCTGAACGCCGTGGTGGCGGTCGACAGCGACCTGGCGGCCAACGAGCTGCTCGAAGTGGCGCAGCGCCTCGAAGCGGCGGCCGGACGGGTGCGGATCGAGCGGTGGGGGCCCCGCTCACTCGATGTCGATGTGCTGCTGGTCGGCGACGAGCGGATCACCACCGAGCGGCTCACCGTCCCCCACCCGCGCCTGTTCGAGCGGGGGTTCGTGCTGGCGCCTTTGGCCGACGTGGCCCCGTCGCTCGTGGAGCGACCGGACGGCGGGTGGGACGGCGTCGAGCCCACCGGCCTGGCCCTCGACCCATCCCGCCCGGGGCTCTGCTACGAACCTCCACCATGCCCGGCACC
>JBBPYZ010000227.1:0-4860 GCA_038199465.1 Acidimicrobiales bacterium
CAAGCACGCCAACTTCATCCAGGCCGACGAGGGCGGCCGGGCAGCCGACGTGCTCTCGCTCATCCGCGAAGCCCGGCGGCTGGTGCACGACCATGGGGGGGTGACCCTGCACCCCGAGCTGCGCCTCGTCGGCTTCGGCGACGACGAGCTGGCCGGAGTGGTCGGCCCTCTCGACCCGACCGACGCGAGCGCGGCCGACCCGGTCGAGGGAGCCACGACATGAAGCCTCAGCACCGCCGCCCCCGTCGGGCGGGCGTCGCGCCGATGTGCCCGATGATCGACCCTCGCATCGCCGCCCGCCGCGAGCAGGTCGAGGCGGACGCCGCCGCCGTGGTGCACCGCCGGCGTCGGCGGCTGGCGGGCGTCGCCGCCCTGACCCTCGTCGTGGGTGCCGGGGCGGTCACGGTGCTGAGCCCGCTGGCCGGTGTTCGCACCATCGAGGTGACCGGGGCCCCCCGCACCGGGTCCGATGCCGTGCGCTCGGCCACCGGGCTGCGGCCCGGTGCCCCGCTGGTGCGCATCGACGCCGACGCGGTCGCCGCCCGGGTGGCCGCGCTGCCGTGGGTGCGGGGGATCACCCTCGAGCGGCGGTGGCCGCGCACGGTCGTCCTCACCGTGGTGGAGCGCACGGCCGTGGCCGTCACCCCGTGCCAGATCGGTCCGGAGGGCTGCCTGGTCGACCGCAGCGGCCGGGTGCTGGGGCCGCGGCTGCCCGATGACGAGGCCGCCGCCGCCCTGCCCCGGCTGGTGGGGGTGCCGGTGGCCGGGCAACCGGGTTCCCAGCTCCCCGAGGCCGCGCAGGGCGCGCTGGTCGTGGCCTCCGTCCTGCCCAGCGCCCTGCGGCCCCTCGTGGCCGGGGTGCGGGGGGAGGGCACCGAGGTGACCCTCGACCTCGACGCCCCGGGCCGCTCGACCGGTCCGCCGGTGGTGCGCCTGGGCCCGCCGGAGCGCGTTCCGGAGAAGCTGACGGCGGCGGCGACGGTCCTGGCCCGCACCTCGGTGAACGCAGTGGCCGTCCTCGATGTGCGGGTGCCCGAGTCCCCGGCGCTGACGCGCATCCGCCGGTGAGAGCGCCCTGGCCACCCCCGTGACGGGAAGCTGCTCCACGTCGGCCTTGTCATCGATGACGGGTTCCAGTAACTTCTCCCCGTCTGCTCGAGGTTTACATAACTCTACATGTCTAGTCGAGGTCGAGAGTTCGACCTTTGGGAGTCCCCACTGCCACGGTTCGTCGCCTCGAGCGATCTGCGGCAGGAGCATCGTGGCAGCGCAGGACCTCGCATTTCGACCAAGGAGCAAGATCGCATGGCGTCCGTGACCTATCTCGTGGTCATCAAGGTGATCGGCGTGGGTGGCGGTGGCGTCAACGCCGTCAACCGGATGATCGACGCCGGGTTGAAGGGCGTCGAGTTCATCGCCGTCAACACCGATGCCCAGGCCCTGCTCATGAGCGACGCCGACACCAAGCTGGACATCGGCCGCCAGCTCACCCGGGGCCTCGGCGCCGGTGCCGACCCCGAGGTGGGCAAGGCCGCCGCCGACGAGCACCGCGAGGAGATCGAGGAGGCCATCAAGGGCGCCGACATGGTCTTCGTGACCGCCGGCGAGGGCGGCGGCACCGGCACCGGCGCCGCCCCGGTCGTGGCCGAGGTGGCCCGCAACATCGGGGCCCTCACCATCGGCGTGGTCACCAAGCCCTTCAGCTTCGAGGGCAAGCGCCGGGCGCTGCAGGCCGAGGACGGCATCGGGCGCCTGGCCGACTCGGTCGACACCCTGATCGTCATCCCGAACGACCGCCTCCTCACGGCCTCGAACGAGAAGACCTCGATGGTCAGCGCCTTCAAGATGGCTGACGAGGTGCTGCTCCAGGGCGTCCAGGGCATCAGCGACCTCATCACCACGCCGGGGCTGATCAACACCGACTTCGCCGACGTGAAGGCCATCCTGAAGGACGCCGGCACGGCGATGATGGGCATCGGCTATTCGAGTGGCGAGGGCCGGGCCGAGGCCGCGGCCCGGGCGGCCATCACCAGCCCGCTGCTCGAGTCCTCCATCGAGGGCGCCCGCGGCATCCTGCTCCTCATCTCCGGCGGCAGCGACCTGGGCCTGTTCGAGTTCAGCCAGGCCGCCGAGATCATCCAGGGCGTGGCCCACCCGGACGCCAACATCATCCTCGGCTCGGTGGTCGACGACGCCCTGGGCGACGAGATGCGGGTCACGGTGGTGGCCGCCGGGTTCGACCGCTTCGATGCCGGCACCGTCCGCCGACCCACCGCCCGTGCCGGGCGCGAGCCTGAGAGCGGCATGTTCCAGCCCCGCAAGGACCCCTACGCCACGGTGGCCGACGACGACTTCGGCGACGACGACTTCGACGTCCCGTCGTTCCTCAAGTAGCGCGTGGGCCCGCGGAGCGCAGTGGCAGCCCCGGCGGGGGAGCGGGCAGAGCTGGATGAGAGGATCCGCGGCCGCCTCCGCGCCGTGCGAGACCAGATCGAGGCCGCCGGCGGCGACCCCGAGGCCGTGCAGGTCATCGGGGTCACCAAGGGCCACGGCCCCGAGGTCTGCGAGGCCGCCCTGGCCGCCGGCCTCACCGAGCTGGCCGAGAGCTATGCCCAGGAGCTGGCGGCCAAGGCTGGTCAGGCGCCCCTGGCTCGCGTCCAGTGGCACTTCGTCGGGGGGCTGCAGACCAGGAAGGTCAGGGCCCTCGCCGGGACCGTGAAGGTGTGGCAGTCGGTCGACCGCCCCCGCCTGGTGAACGAGGTCGCCCGGTGGGCACCCGGAGCGACGGTGCTCGTCCAGGTCGCCCTGTCGGAGGAGCCCGGCAAGGCCGGGTGTCCGTTTCCGGCGGTGGCCGCGCTGGTGGCCGAGGCCCGGGCCAACGGCCTCGACGTCGCCGGCCTGATGGGCGTGGGCCCCACCACGGGCGGTCCCGAGGCGGCCCGCCCGGCCTTCCGACGGCTCGCGGGCACCGCCCGCGACCTCGGCCTGGGCACCGTCTCGATGGGCATGTCGGCCGATCTCTCGGTCGCCGTGACAGAGGGGGCAACGCTCGTGCGGGTGGGCACCGCGCTCTTCGGTCCTCGACCTGCGCGTGCTGCAGTGCGAGCATGGGGCCAGTAGGAGAGGACGACGCACAGATGGCAGGTGGGATGCGCAGGATCATGGAGCACCTCGGGCTGGTTGATCCGCCCGAGTACGAGGACGGCTCCGCATACGGCTACGAGGCCGAGGCGCCCGCGCCCCAGGCGCCGCCGTCCGCCCGGCCGCGGCCGGTGGACGACGGGATGGGCACGATCAGGCCCATGCCCCGCAACCCGTCCGCCGGTGAGCCCCACGGGGGCGGCACGAGCGTCACGCCCATCCCGAGACCGGCCCGTCCGGTGCAGCAGGCCAAGGAGCAGCGCGTGCACATCGTGAAGCCGCAGGAGTTCTCGGCCGGCCAGGAGATCGGCGACCGGATCAAGCAGGGGGCACCGGTGGTGGTGTCGGTCGTCGACACCGACCCGATCGTCGGCCGGCGCATCATCGACTTCTGCTCGGCCTGCGTCTACATGGTCGACGGTCGGATGCAGCGGGTGGCCAAGAGCGTCTTCCTCCTGACGCCCTCGAACGTCGAGATCAGCGACGGCGAGAAGCGGCGCCTGAAGGACCAGGGGCTCTACAAGCTCGAGATCTGACCGGGCCGATCCGGGCGTCTGCGGCTCGGCCGCCTACGCTCCCGTCCCCGTGGTTGTGATCTGCCCCCTCCTCGGCATCTTTCAGCTGGTCCTGGTGGCCCGGGCCATCACCTCGTTCTTCCCCGTCACGCCCGGCACCTCGTTCGCTCAGATCGTCGACGTGCTGTACAAGGTGACCGAGCCGGTGCTGGCCCCGTTGCGGCGCGTCATCCCGCCGCTCGGGATGTTCGACCTCTCGTTCCTGGTGCTCCTGATCGGCCTGCAGGTCCTCAGCGGATTTCTCGGCTGCACCGGCTACCTCTGACGTCACCCTCTGATGGCACCGCCTGTACCGACCCGGGCTCGCATAGGCTCCGACAGCTATGGACCTGACACCAGGTGCGCTGCGCGAGACCACCTTTCGGGGGGCGCTGCGCGGCTACAACGTCAGCGACGTCGACGAGTTCATCGAGCGGGTGGCCGCTGGCGTCGACGAGCTGATTGCCCAGCTGCGCCAGGCGTCGGCCCGGACCACCGCGGCCGAGCGGCGGGCCGCCCAGGCCGCGAGCGCCGAGGACGCCATGAAGCGCACGCTCGCCCAGGCCCAGAAGCAGGCTGCGGCGGTGGTCAGCCAGGCCCGCCAGGAGGCGGCCCGGGTCAGCGAGGAGGCCCGCCACGAGGCGGCCCGGGTCAGCGAGGAGTCCAACCAGAAGGCGGCAGCGCTGCGGGCCGAGGCGCTGGCCAGTGTCGCCGCCGAGCACCAGGCCGCCGAGCGCGCCCGGATCGAGGCCGAGCGGTTGCAGGCCGAGGCCGAGGCCGAGCTGGCAGCGCTGCGGGCCGAGGCCGCGGCCGAAGCCGGTCGGGCCGCGGCCTGGGCTGCGGCGCAGCCCGCACCGCCACGCGGTCCGGCCGAGACCGCACCCGACCCGATGGCCGAGGAGGCCGAGTCTGCAGTGCAGGGTGAGGTCGACCGCCTCCACGGGGTGCGCAGGGCGCTGGAGCACGATGTCGAGGTGCTCACCGGCTGGGTGCAGGAGCGGCAGGCCTCGGCCCGCTCCTCACTGGTCGAGGCCCTCGCCGCCCTCGACCGCGCCCCCGCCGGCCCACCTCCGATCGCCACCGTGCCGGTGGCTCCGCCCGAGCAGGTGCGCCCCGCCGTGCCGCAGCAGCCGGCTCCGGCTGCTGGCAGCGCCGCACCTGGTCC